>JAGOBZ010000370.1 GCA_017999015.1 Kiritimatiellia bacterium | reverse complement strand
ATCTCGCTCGTCCGCACCTTCGGCCTCATCATGACCCTCCGGTAGTCCAACGCCCGGCCGCGTCACGCCTTGAACAGAGCGATCAGGTCGTTGGCGGTGAGGCGCGTGTCGGCGGTGTCGTCGAGAATGGCCTCGGCCAGCGCGAGTTTTTTTGCGTGGAGGGCGACGACGCGCTCTTCGACGGTGTCGGTCGTGACCAGGCGGTAGACCGTGACGGGGTTGCGCTGGCCGATGCGGTGGGCGCGGTCGGCGGCCTGTGTCTCCACGGCGGGGTTCCACCATGGGTCGAGCAGCACCACGTAGTTCGCGGCTGTCAGGTTCAGGCCTGTGCCGCCCGCCTTGAGGCTGATAAGAAACAGGTCGCCCTCGCCGCGCTGGAAACGCGAGACGGCGTCGGCGCGCTCGCCGACCGGGGTCGAGCCGTCGAGATACTGGCAGGTGATCCCGGCGGCGTCGAGACGTTTGCGGATGATCGAAAGGAAATCCACATACTGGCTGAAGACCAGCGCGCGGTGGCCGTTGGCGCGCAGGTCCTGCACCAGTTCCAGCAGCGCCTCGACTTTTTGTCCGGGCATGGCGCAGCCGGGCATGACCAGTGACGGGTGGCAACAGGCGCGGCGCAGCTTGGTCAGATGCGCGAGAATGGCGATGCGGTTATTCTCGCCGTCGGCACCTTCCAACGCGGCGAGCGCCTCGCGCCGGCAGCTCTCGTACAACGCGCGCTCGTCTTCATCGAGCGTGACGGTCAACGTGATCTCGGTCTTCGGCGGCAGATCGTCGAGCACGGCCGATTTCAGCCGGCGCAGGATGAACGGCGCCGTCATCCGTTTCAGTAGAGGGCCGACGGTGCCGTCGGCATTGCAGAAACGGCGTTCGAACTGGCCGTGCGTGCCGCCCAGCAGCCCGGGGTTGAGGAAGTCGAAAAGGCTCCAGAGTTCGGTAAGGTTGTTCTCGACCGGCGTGCCGGTCGCGATCACGCGGGCGCGGCTGCGGAAGCGCTTGACGATCTTGGTGCGTTTCGCGAGGTGGTTTTTGACGGCCTGCGCCTCATCCAGCACGGCGATGTTCCAAGCGCGGCCGGCCAACAGCTCCTCCTCGAACGGCAGGAGCCCATAGCTGCAGACGATCACGTCGAAGGGTGCCGCTTCCGCAACCAGGCGGCTGCGGTCCTCGGCCTCGGAAAGATGCGCGAAGCGCAACGCGGGCGCGAAGCGCGCGGCCTCGTCGGACCAGTTGCGGACGACGGACGTAGGGGCGATGACCAGCGAGGGGCCGTCGGCCGCGCGGGCCGTGAGCAAGGCGAGAATCTGGACGGTTTTGCCGAGGCCCATGTCGTCCGCGAGGCAGGCGCCGAGACCGCAGGCGGCGAGTTTGGCGAGCCAGACGAAGCCGTCGCGCTGGTAAGGGCGCAACGTGCAGGTCAGCGAAGCCGGCACCTGCGGCACCGTTTTGAAGGCGCGGCGGAAATCGGCGATGCGGTCGCGCACGAGCGCGGGGAAATCGAAGGCGTCTTTGCCGCTCGCGAGTCCGTCCAGCAGCGCGACGGCGGAGGGCGGGACGTTGAGCGTCTTTTTGGTCGCCTCGCCCGCGCGGGCCAGCAGCTCCATCTGACGGACCAGGGCCTGCGTCAGGCGCAGATACTGCCGGTCGTTCAGCCGGACGAACGCGCCGGTGCGGTCGCCGATTTTCGCGAGCAGCTCGGTGAAGGCCAGCACCTTGCCGTTGTCCAGAGCGACCTCACCGCCGATCTCCAGCCAGAAGTCGGCACCCGCCTCGGCGCGGAGATTGAAAGGTGCCGCGGCGTTCGGCCGAAGCACGTTCAGCGCGTCGCCCTCGGGCCAGTCGAGACTGACGCGGTCCGCGAGCGCATGGACATCGCTGAGGATTTCGAGCGTGTCCTGAAGCGTTTCGACCTCCCAGTGCGTCTCAGTGACCGACCAGGCGTCGAGGCCCGGGCAGGCCGCGAGAAAGGCGTCGAACGCCTGCTGCTCGGCCGCGAGATCGCGGGCGACCGCGAGCGTTTCGCCTTCATGGCGCGTGAGCACCTTGCGCGCGCCGTGTCCGGGCGTGACATAAAACGGCACGTCGGGCGCGGGCTGGTTTTTGAGATCGAAGTGCATGACCTCGCCGACGAGCTGCGCCCGCAGATGGAGGCGGACGCCGCCTGCGACGGTGCGCGCGCTGACCGACTCAGCATCGAATTCGCCTTTGACGCCCACGATCTTGGCCAGCGCCGGGATCAGGCGTTTGAGCGTTTCGGCGCCGGCTGCGGGGATGGTAAGGGTGTCGCCGTTGCCGTATTTCAAGACGATCTCCGCCAGCCGCTGATGTTTGCCGCTCTTTTCGTAAACCGTGTAGACGCCCGGCCGTTCGCACACGACAGACAGGGCGTCGTACCGGCTCTTGTTCAGCCAGGGGATGCGGATGACGGAGCCCCTGTCGGGCGCGGTCGTCACGTCAATGGCCGGTTCGCCGCGTTCGATCCGTGCCGGCATGAGTTCCGCCTGGTACAGGTAGTGGTAGTCCTGTTTTTTCGGCGTATAGACGCGGGGGTGGCCGATGAGCGCGGTCACCAGGCGGCAGTCGCATTCGTACCAGTAGTCGGAGTAGCCATAGGCCGGTCGGTATTTGATAAGGATCTCTTTAGCCTTTTGGTCGGCCTCGTCCAGATAGGCGTCGTACTCGCCTTTGCAGATCTTGTCGATCCCGATGCGCGTGCCGGCGCTCCACGCACCGCTCTTCAGGCGTTTCAGCAGGCGGCACTCGAGCCCGCGCACCTCCATGTCCTCTGTGTTCTTGCCTTTGAACCCCACAGACCAAACCAGTTGGTGCGTACGCCCCGCAGAAGGATCATCGTCGGCGGACGCGCCATTCTTTGAGGCGGGCGCCAGACGTTCGAGTTCGGTCAGGGCGTGTTCCCAGGCCGCGACCACATGCGGCGAGGTCCAGAGCGGCGGCGCTGCTTTCGCCGCTTCAACAAGCCGACAGGTCTCGGCTATGGGAACCGTATCAGGGTAAATCCGCCGGACACAGGGCGCCAGCGAGGCGGCCATGAACGCATACCCCGCGCGGTGGGCGTCCGCAAGCAGGGCGGCGCAGGATTGTCGTACCGATTTGTCGATGGCGCCGTCCTCAAGGAAGAGCGTCTCCAGAGCGCGGATGAAGCCGTCCATCAGCATGAGCCGCTTTCGTTGGGGTGTCGGAGAGGGCGTCAGCGAGCCTTGATTGACGATCTCGTTCAGCGCGAGCAGCGAAGAGAGGCCGGTGCGGGACAGATAGTTCTTCGAATAATAATCCTCCAGGCTCAATTTATTGATGAGCGTCTTCACGCGGGTCTGGGAGGCGTTCACGCGAATCGCGGCCAGCACGGCCAGCAGAAAGAAATTGCCGCAGGCGTCGATACTGCCTTCCTCAGAATGCTCTTTAAACAGCCTGAGCACCTTGGCGAAACGTTTGTCGGCGGCGATCCAGTCGCCGGCCAGCAGCGCTGCGCAGGCAGCCAGCGCCTCGGTGTGCAACGGGTTGCCCGCTTTGGCGGACAGCACATGCAGGAGATCGCGCGAGGCCGTCCAGGTCGCCCACGCGCAGAGCGTGAGAAATTTATGCGGCGAGAAGGCGAGCTTGCCGAGCTTCGCGACATGCGCGGTGAGCACAGCGGTCAACGGGCCGGCGGGCAACCCTTTCTTTAGGGCCTTTTCGGCCAGATTCTCGAACAGATGGAACACGACCGCCGGCGCGACCGCGTCGGGTTCCCGCAGGATGGGGC
>JAGOBZ010000369.1 GCA_017999015.1 Kiritimatiellia bacterium | reverse complement strand
ACGATATCGTGGATACAATACCGGATAGTGATAAGTGGACACAAGGGTGGCCGAGCATTTTCAGCGGCTGCATGGGGCTGTGATGGGGTGATGATGCGCACCTCGACGGATTGTCGGGCGTGCTGAATGAAAGGCGGCGGTTATGATGCGTCATTCGATGGCAGGGCGTTGGGGTTCACGGTTTTTTCACATTCATGCCGGTGTGTGTGCGCTCCTCTTCGCCGCTTTCGCGTTGACCGCCCCCGCCGCGACAGTCTACTGGTCCGGCGCCGGCGATGGCACCTCGTGGAGTGATGCCGCAAACTGGCAGGGCGGCACCGTGCCGAGCGGCGCATCGGACATCGCGTATTTCACGGTGCGCAACAACGGCATCCAACTGGACTATTCCGGGACCTTCACCATCCGGCAGCTCTATTTTTACGTGCCGACAACCCTCACCATCCCGGCGGGCTGCACGCTCTACCTGTCGAACTCCGGCAGTGCCGTGCTGGACGCCTTCGCCGACGTCACGGTGGCAGGTGCGGGCGATCTTTCACTGTCAACGTCTAGCGGCGTCAATTACGCCGATGTCCGGCCGGCGGCCGGTGTGACCCTGACGATCACCGCGCGCGTGACAGGCGTGGGCGGTGTGGAGAACAACAGTGCCGGCACCATCATTCTCGCTAACCCCCAGAACACCTATCCCGGACTGACGTACATCACGGTCGGCAACGGTGTGATCGAATTCCCCACGCTGGCGAATGCCGGCGTGCCTAGCGCGATCGGATCAGGCAACGGGTTCTTGGCCACAACCGCCAACACCCTGTTCCGGTTCACAGGATCCTCGGCCTCATCGACCGACCGTTCGTTTGCGATCAACAGCACTCCCGTCGGATTCGAGCAGGCCGGCACCGCGCCCGTGACCCTCACGGGCACCGTCACGAACCAGACCAGCGGCACGCGCAGTTTCCGGCTGGTCAACGACACCGCGCAGCCTGCCGTTTTCGCCGGCCTCCTGTCCAACGGCCCGGGCACCCTCAATCTGCTCAAGGAGGGATCGGGAGTCTGGACGCTCACGACGCCGAACACCTATAGCGGTTTCACCCAGATTTCCGGCGGCACGCTCGAAGTGGACGCGGCCGGCACGCTCGGCGCCGGTCCTCTTTTGATCACCGGCGGGGCGACGCTGGCGCTCAACCCCTCGGCTTCCGCCAACTTCGCGCTGACGTTGCCCGCCGTCGCGGTCAGCGGCAGCGGACGAATCACCATCCCGGCCGCCGCTTCCGGCACCTCTACGCTCACGCTCTCCGGCCTGGCCGTTTCCAACGGCTTTCTGATCGTCGACGCGCCGAACGCCGGCACATCCGCCAACCGTATCCTTGTCTCAAGCGGGCTCCCCGCTGGACCCGTCGGCTGGATCCGTCTTAACGGCGGCGGCGCGCAGTACGACGCCACGGAGGGTCTGAAGCCCGATACGCCTGTCCCGTCCGTGCATATCGCGGCGCGCGGCGGCGTGATTCCGACGGCTCCGGGCGAAACCGTGGTGATCGACACCCCCGGCACCGCCGGGCCGGTCACGCTGGCCGCGCCCTTGACCGAGATCGGCGGCCTCTCACAGGAAGAGCCGGATGCAGCGGCATCGGTTGATTTCGCGGGCGGTGTCCTCGCCGCCAACCGGCTTGCCCTTTCGGCTGCTGGCGCAGCGCTGACCCTCACCAACGGCATGTTGACGGCCGCAGGCGTTTCTCCCGCCGTCACCAATATCGCCGGGCTCAACACCGTCACCACCGCGCCCCTGACGGACGACGCCTCGTCGGGCATCTCTTCCGCGAAGACCTACACCCACGCGCTTGATTTCGGCGACCAGCCGGCGGCCACCGTCAACGGCGTGGCCTTCACGCAGGTCACCGCCGCCTCCGGCACCCTGTCGGGCACCTCCTACGGCTGGTCGGGGTTTCCGACGGACAAACACAACAATTTCGGCGATTGGACGAACACCGTTCCCGTATCCGCCGTCGGCCTGCGCGCCCTGCTCAGGGACATGCTCTATGCAGGACGCGCGACAACCGTCAAACTGACCGGACTCGTCCCCGGCGCGGCGTATGAGCTGCGTCTCTATACCCGCAGTTGGGAGGGCCTCGCCAGCACGACCGAGCGCACCGTGCTTTACTCGTTCCATCCCTCTGCAGACGTCGCGCCCGCCGCGCGGTTCGCCTTCGACAAGAATCACAACCTCCCGACCGTCATCATTTTCCGCTACGTCGCGACCACGCCGGAACTCACCATCGCGTCCACGTCCCTGAGCGTCACGTCGAACCCCTGGTCCGGCTTTTACGGGCTGACCCATGAGCTGCTCGCCGTTGCCGATCTGCCCGCCGGCGCGGCAACCCTCGTGCTTGAAAACAACAGTGCTGCCGGACTCACGGTCGCCGCCGCTGTCGCGGACAACGGACGGCCGACCTCGCTGTTCCGCACCGGAAGCGGGCCTCTGACGCTCTCGGGCGCGGTCAGTCTCACCGGTTCAACGACGCTGGACGGCGCACTCACCCTTACGCCGCCCAATGGCGTTGTCCAGACCTTCGGCCCCGTCCACGGAACGGGCGGCCTTGTCAAAAGCGGGGAAGGATCGGTTCGCTTGCAGAGCGCAAACGTTTACGCAGGGCCCACGCTCGTGCAGGCGGGAACCCTGTATGTCGCTGACTCCGCCGCGCTCGGTTCAGTCGCCGACGGCACCGCCGTCGCGCCGGGTGCCGCGCTGGCCCTTGCCGATGCCGGTGTCAACACCCTCACCATCAAAGAGCCTGTCACTTTCGCGGGGGCAGGTCCCGATGGTCTCGGGGCGCTCCGTAACGACAGCGTTTCCCAGCAGCAGAATGCCTTCCAGCGCCTCGCGCTCAGCGGTGATGCCACGATCGGCGGCACCGCGGCCACGCCGCTCATCCCCTTTGAAAACGGCAAGGGCAGTTTCAGCCTGCGCAACGGCACGCTTGACCTGGCCGGACACACGCTCACCAAGGCCGGCCCCGGTGCGTTTCTGCTCTCGTACTCCCGCCTCACGGGTGTGCCGGGCGGCGACATCGACATCGCGGGCGGCGCTCTGGGCCTAGAGTACAGCGCGGATCTCGGCGGGACGTCGGCGAATACCCTGACCGTGCGCACCGGCGCCAACCTCGATCTCAACCGCGTGTACGTCCCGCAAAGCTGGGCGCTCGCGCTCGAAAATGGCGCGCACTTCTCGGCGCGCAGCAGCAGCTCGCTCGCTGAGAACGTCTGGGAAGGCCCGGTCTCGCTGCTGGGCGGCCAGGCGCTGCTGGGCGGCGCCGGCAGCGGTTCGATCTCCGGCCCGGTCTCCGGCCCCGGCGGACTCGTCAAGGCGCGCGGCACGACCTACCTCCTGAACCCCGAAAACACATATGCGGGGGCCACCACCGTCACAAATGGCGTGCTCTACGTGGCCGCTGCAGGTTCACTGCCGGACACCACCCCCGCCAAACTCAACGTCCGCCAGAATGGCGTGCTGGTCGTGCGGTACGCGGACGACACCGCGACGTGGCCGCTCGCATGGGCTGCGGAGGACATCGACGCAATCGCCACCGACGCGATCTTCACCCAGAGTTCAGCAGCGCTCGGTTTCGATCCCTATTACGCCGACGCGACCTACGACGGCGAGCTTTCGGGTTTCGGCCTCTCGAAATACGGGACCAGGACACAGACGCTCACCGGCGCGGCGAACGCCCCCGGGCACATCCGTGTGTACGAGGGCGAACTCGTCCTCGCGGGCGGCACGTACAACCTCC
>JAGOBZ010000368.1 GCA_017999015.1 Kiritimatiellia bacterium | reverse complement strand
ATCAACATGGCGCGCGCCGTGCTCGGCAGCGTCCCGGTCGAGGCCGACGGCAGCGCGCATTTCACGGCGCCGTCCGGCGCGGAGCTCTTTTTCCAGGCGCTGGACGCCGAAGGCTGCGCGGTGCAGTCCATGCGCTCAGCCACCGCCTTCGTGCCCGGCGAACGGGCGGCTTGTGTCGGTTGCCACGAACCGCAGCACGCCGCGCCCGCGCGCCCGCCGTCCGCCACGCCGCTCGCCCTGCGCCGCCCGCCCTCGCGCCTCGCCCCCGGCCCGGAAGGCAGCCGCCCGTTCAGCTTCCCGCGCTTGGTCCAGCCGGTGCTGGCGGCCCGCTGCGCCGCCTGCCACGCCGAGGCGATCCGAAACGCGGCGCCCGGACAGCCGACCCCTCCCCGGTTGGACGCTGAGGTTGTCGAGCATCGTGTAAAGGGCTGGATGAACACGACAACGCGCTACACGGCCGCCTACCTGAGCCTGGCCCAACGCTACGGGTTCACCGCGTACGGCGCGGGACACGATTGGCTCTCGCCCCGCTTTTACCGAACTTTCCCCGGCACCTTCGGCGCGCGCGCCGCACCGTTGTATGCCCATCTCAAAAAAGGCCATAAAGGCGTGACGCTCTCGGCAGACGACTGGCAGCGCATCATCATCTGGCTCGATTCGGTCTGCCAATTTTACGGCGTCTATGAAAAAGAGGGCGGCGCGACGCAACTCGCGGGCGGCGTCGCCCACCCGACACTCGAGTAGTTGGACGGCAAAGAAAAAAACATCATGAGAACAACCGCCGACCGTTTTCGCCAAATGATAACCCGCCTATCCGTTGTGAGCCTCTGTTGCCTTTGGCTCACCCCTCTGATCGCTGCGGAAGAGGTCGCAGAACAAGCGGCAGCGCCAGTCCCCACGTTGACTGCAACGGAGCAGGCTTCAGCCGATGCGTTGTTCGCCAAGTACGGAAAAAACGCGCTTCCGTACTGTCGGATGTCGGTGGACAAAAATTACACGGAATCCCAAACCTGCAAGACGGTCGAACACCTTATTTCCAAAGGTGCGGATATCAACGCAAAAAACGCGGAGGGCTATCCCCTGCTCTATCTGGCTTCGCTTCACAGCAACATCGGCGTCGTCAAGCTTCTTTTGTCCAAAGGCGCGGATGTCCATGCGACATTTCGTGACGAGACCCCGCTCCATACGGCAAGGAACATTGAAGTCGTCAAGCTTCTCGTCGCCCACGGTGCGGATGTCAACGCGAAGTGCAAAAACGGCGAGGCGCCGATCCACACGACGTCCGCCAGAGCGCACAACGCCGAGATCATCGCGTTCCTTGTCGACAAGGGCGCGGATGTCCGTGCGCGGTCCGAGCGGGGTGGTCGGCAACCGATCCACGAGGTGGTACAGTACGGAAATGTCCAAGCCGTCAAAACGCTCGTCTCCTTGGGTGCCGACATCCACGCGAAAGAAGACGACTCCGGCCGTTCCGCCCTTCATGTTGCCGTAGCAAGAAATCCAAACGTCGGCGTCGTCCGCTTCCTCGTTTCCCAGGGGGCAGATGTCAACGTGAAAGACAGATACGGGTTTCCCGTTCTCCATACGGCTGCTGCAAGTAATCCCAATGCCGAAATCATGAAATACCTTGTGTCCCAAGGGGCGGACATCCATGCGAAAGACGGCGATGGTAAGACCTTGCTCCACGCGGCGGCTCGGCAGTCAGCCCATAAAACAGAAGGTCGGGAGGGGCGGGTCGCCGATCACGCACGATACGTCGTTTCCCTGGGGCTGGACATCCGTGCGCGGGACAACAAGGGGCAGACCCCGCTCCATCAGGCAGGAAGCGCTGAAGTCGCTCAATACCTTGTTTCGCTTGGAGCAGACATCCATGCAAAAGACAACGACGGCCAGACCCCTCTCCATACGGTGTGGGATCTCGGAACCGTCCAATACCTCGTGTCACAAGGAGCGGGCATTCATGCGAAAGACAACCAAGGACGGACCCCGCTCGATGTGGCGGCAACATCCGGGAAACACGTCAAAATCAGCGAGTTCCTTATGTCAAAAGGGGCCTCAATGGATGTCAACGCGACGATCCCCGGTTGGCACGAACAGGGCACAACGCGTCTTCACGAGGCAGTGAACCACAACGGCGACTGGAACATCGAGACCGTCAAACTTCTGGTTTCCAAAGGGGCGGATGTCAACGCGCATAGCGCCATCAACGGAAACACCCCGCTCCATGACGCGGTGCGTGTTGGCTGGAGTGATGATCAATACATCGGCAACATCGGGATCATTACGTATCTGATTGAGCAGGGTGCGGACGTGAATGCGACCAACTGTTTCGGGCAGACTCCGCTCTTTGAGGTACTCAGCGTCAAAGTCGCCAAACTACTCCTTGCCACAGGGGCGGACATTCACGCAAAAGACCGAGGCGGCGGGCCCGCCTATCTGAATGCGATAGAATACAGTAATAATCCTGAATTATCCCGATACTTTGTGTCCCTTGGCGCTGATATCGGACCTCTCTTGTCGAAGGACAGCGACGGCCAAACGCGACTCCATAGGACGCATAATCTCGACATGGCCAAGTACCTCGTGTCCCTCGGACTGGACATTCATGCGCGGGACAAGAGAGGCAGCACGCCGCTTCACCATCAAGTCGGGCTCGGCAACTTGGAGATCGTCAAATTCCTTATCGACCAAGGTGCCGACGTACATGCCACGGAGGGGCGGAGCAACAACTCGCTGCTCCATCTGGCCACGCAACAGAAAAACCACGAGCTTCTCCAATACGTCATTTCGCTCGCGCTGGATGTCAATGCGCGGAACAAGCCGGGCAACACCCCGCTCCATCTGGCGGCGAGATTGAACGAGGACGTCGAGGTCTGCAAAATCCTCGTGGCCGCAGGGGCGGACGTCAACGCGAAGAACAACAAGGGCGGTACGCCGCTCCACGACGCGGCGAAAGACAACAAGAACAAGGCGATCTTCGACTTCCTCGTGTCCAAGGGCGCTGATGCCGATGCGAAGGACAACGCCGGTCTTACGCCGAACGCCCTCCTGCCGCGTTCCCGCCCGACCGTCCCGAAGGATTGGTAAGCGCGGACGCGCACACCTTTTTGGTGCGGCGGCTTGCAGCCGCTTTGGAAAGCGGGAGCAAGCTCCCGCACTCCACACCGCCAGCACCTCTGGCTTCTGGCGCAGGGCACGTGGTGCGGCCGTCTCGGCTGCCGCCATCCCAGCAGGCGGGACGCCCGCACCACTGTCGCGGACGAGGCCGGCCGCGCCCCCAGTCCTGCTCCCCCTTTTTCAGCAGAAACGCACGTCCTTCGCCTACCCGTCCCGGTTTACTTCCCGCGCAGATCCGGACGATGCCGGAGCATCTCTTCGACGATCCCGGTCATGCCCGCGAAATGCCAGCCGTCCAGCGTGAGCCGGCGGCCGTTCCTGAGCGTAAGGCGAACGATACCTTTCTCGTCCCACCGGCTCCAGTCGACGGAGCGGATCTCATCATAGCCGATCGTCCGCGCGCCGAACCCGCTCCCGTGCAGCCCGGTGTCATCCGCCGTAAACCGCCGGACCGCCTTGAGCCCCACCGCCGCAAACGCGCAGAGGGCGAGCGCCAGGGTCACGGCGGCCTGCACGAACTGCGTCTGCAGATCGCGGGCGCTGTAAACCGGCTGCTCCAGCGTCTTGCGCACCTGCTCGAGCTGGGCGGCCCGTGCAGCGTCGCGGTCCGGCGCCGAGTCGGGGATCCGCAGTTCGCCCAGTTTGCGCACCAGCTTGGCCGGAGCCTTCTCGC
>JAGOBZ010000367.1 GCA_017999015.1 Kiritimatiellia bacterium | reverse complement strand
GGTCTGTTTGAACCACTCAGGCCCCATTTCGGGGAATCCGGCGCGGAGTTCCGCCTCGTCTACAAGCCGGTCGTTGTTCATATCCGCCAGCCAGATCATCTTCCCAATGGGAAAGGAGCGCCGCCGCGAGGTCTCGAACCGTTGCCGCCACAGCGCGGCCTGTTCGGGTGTCAGCTCCGCCGCGATGTCGTCGCGCAACTGGTCAAACAGGGCCTGCATTCGCGGCATGGTCTCGCGCCGGTAGGCCATGAACTGCGCATGGTGGTTGCGCAAGATGGCTCGAACCGCATCTTCCTTTTCAGGGGAGAGGTTCAAGTCTTCGCGCAGGAAGTCCATCACCGAAACGGGGTCCATGCGCGCCCCCTCGGGGAAACGGAAGCCGGCCGAAAGAAAACAGATGGCCGCCGCGGCCCCGCCTGCGGCCATGCCGCTCAGGAACGCCAGCGTGATCATGACGAATGCGCGCCACCAGAATGCCCGGCGTCCATCGTGTCCCTTGCCCGCGCTTGTGGTCATTTTGCCAGCTTCCTATAGGGTAAATGTCTGCGCCAGTGCGAACAGCGGTTCCAGAGGGTCCGTGGCCCCGAGCGAGAGGCGCACCGCCACGGCGCACATCGTTATCGACGCCGCGGCATATGCCGCCGTAAACACCAGCAACGGCGCATCCCTGTACGGCGGGGCCGGTTCCGTTCGGAGGCGATTCAGCACGGCATCGCGGACATCTCCGGCTTCGGTCTGTTCTTCCCGCGCCCGGCGGGCAAGCTCGTCCAGGGATTCCAGTGGCACGTTCATGGCGGTCACCTCTCTGCCTCAAGCGAATGGAGTGCCTTCTTCAGACGTGCTCGCGCCCGGTGCATCCGAACCCGTGTCAAGGTATGGCTCCATCCGAGTTGCCGGGCTATCTCAAGCGTATCGAGATCGTCAAAATAGTGCAATGTCAGGGCAAGACGGTCCTTTGGCGGAAGGCTTTCGAGCATGTGATACAGGCATTCCGCGGCATCGGAGGGCGCGGCATCCCGGGGACTCTCCAGCACCGCCTGAAGCGCGGGCGTCAAGGGCTCAAAGCGTTCCCGCTCGCGTTTGCGCTGCCGCCAGTAGCGGTAGCCTGTGCGCGTCGCAATGATGCGCAGCCAGTGGTCAAACGAACCCCGCTCCGCGTAACCCCGCAGGCTGCCGAACATCTCGACAAACACATCTTGCACCAGCTCATCCACGATCTGACGATCCCGCGAAAACCGCCACATCCATCGAAAGACCTCCGCCTGATACCGTTCAACAAGACGCGCACAGGCCGCCTCGTCGCCCTCAAGCGCAGCCCGGATATCGCGCCGGTCGGCGTCTCTCGAAGTCTCAGGCACGCGGGAAACTCCCCTGGTGTTATTCGCGGCTCGCAACTCACCAAATACTCGGACTTCCGGAGCTTGCCCGTCTCAGACTGCGCTCACCATGGACGGTGTCGGGCACGGCCCGGTTTGTTACAGTCCCGGGCCCGGGGCGCCCGGAGGTACGCAGAAACTCATCGCGCGGCCGGGGCGTAACAAACCCGATTCTCCGGCACACTATACAAGAAAGGTCAGTCCTGTTTGCGTGCCGCTGGATGCCATTCCACCGCCAGAATCATCCGCTCCGTTCGCAGAATCAGTCAAGAGGTAAGTCATGTACACCAGAACCTCCACAAGAATCGCACCGCCCGGCCACGCGGGCCGCTTTCTGACGGGGCCGTTGGGCTGCGGCGCGCTCCTGTTGGCGTTTGTTTGCGGGTGCGTTTCGTACCATCCTCAATGGACCCCCGATAATACCCGTCCGCCCAGGGTGGTTCCCGAGGCGCTCGAAAATGCGGCGAGCACGCCTGAGCCGGATGGCCCACGGCCCGCGGCCGGCGCCCCCGAGGGCGTGCCCGAGGACGGAGACGCGTCCGGGGCGGCCCCGTTGACGCTCGACGCCGCGTTGCGCACGGCCTTCCTCCGGAATCGGGAACTGGAGGTACGCGAGTATGCGCCGGAGATCATCCGCCAGGCCATCGCGGAGGCCCGGGCGGCGTTTGACCCCAGCATCTCGGTGACGGGGGAATACAGCGACCAGGACCGTCCCTCCATGGACGCCGGCGCAGGCAGCGGTTTCGGCATGGGTTCAGCCGCCGGTACGTCCGACAACGCCGTCATCCAGCAACTGGCAGACATCAGGGAGTTCCTTGAAGCGGCCGAGACGATCCGGGAAATCGTCCAGAGACCCGACATCGAAGTGAGCACGACGGAAGGGTTCGGCACGTCGGTGGAACTGGCCCAGCCGCTTCCTACCGGCACCACCCTGTCGCTTACGGGAAACTACCAGCGCACCGCGCTGCTCGGGTCCGGAACGGATTACACCGGCACCTGGAACATTGCCCTGACCCAGGCGCTGCTGCGCGGCTTCGGCCCCGACGTGAACCTGGTGGGCCTGCGCAAGGCGCGCAACAACGCCGCCATCGGCGATCTGGCGTTTCGCGACTATGCCCTGACCCTCGCCGAGGGAGTCGAAAACAGTTACTGGGATCTGGCCCTTGCCCGGGAAACGCTCCGGATTCGCCAGTTCTCGCTCCAGCTCGCCCAGGAGCAGCTCGCTCTCAACGAAGCGCACATTGAGGTCGGTAAACTGCCCGGGAGCGATCGTATTTCCGCCGAAGCCGAGGTCGCTTCACAGAAAGCCGCGCTCATCAGCGCGCAAGCTGACCTTCACAACAGCGCCATCGAGCTGTGGCGACTGATGAATCCCGAGAGCCAGGCCCCCGCGGACCTCAGCCTCATCCCGCTGCCTCTGCCCGATCTCGACGCCGTGTCGTGGTCACTCGACACCTCGCTCGCGCTGGCCTCTCAGTTCCGGCCCGACCTTGCGCAGGCCAGGCTCGACGTCGAAAACGGTACGCTGGATGTGGTCGAAACGAAGAATGGCCTGTTGCCCCGCCTCGACGCATTCGTCTCCTACGGGACCTACAGCACGGGCGCCACTCCCGGCGCGTGGAACGACCACCTCTATGAGGACACCTTCGATCAGGTGGCCGTCGGTCTAAACTTCAACATGACCCTCGGCAACCGGGCGGAAAAGGCGCGCCACCGCAGCGCCCTGTATGCCCGGGACCAGGCCGCTGCCGCCGTGCGGAATCTCGAGCAGCTGGTGGAGACGGACATCCGCAAGGCCCTCGTCGAACTTGACCGGCAGCGCGAGCAAATCACGGCGTCGCAGCAGGAAGTGGCTATGCGGGAAGAGGAACTGGCCGTCGAAACCGAGCAGTTCCGCCTGGGCCGCTCCACCAACTTCGACGTGATGCAGGTACGCCGCGATTACATTCAGGCCAGGGTCGACGAAGTTGCGGCGCGCGTGCACTACCTCCAGGCGCTGACAGCGCTCTTTGCCAGGGAAGGCACCCTGCTGACGCGGCGCGGAGTCGCGCTCGAAATCGAAGAGGAGAAGGAATCATGAAGAAGTGGGCAATCATCGCGGTTCTGGCGCTGCTGATCGCCGGTGGCGTGTTCGCGCTGCGATTACGCTCAGACGCGGCGGCCGCTTCGGCCAACACGGGCCCGGTGTATAACCCGGCCACCGTGACCCGGGGCGTCATCCGCGAGGAGGTCTCCTGCTCGGGCTACGTGGAATCCAATCGCGACATCGAAATCAAATGCAAGGCAAGCGGCACAATTGTCGAGTTGCCGTATGACATCAGCGACCGCGTGGAACAAGGCGCCCTGTTGCTCAAACTGGATCCCGTGGACGAGGATCGCAATGTGAAGCAGGCCGAGGTCCAGCTGGAGACCGCCGAAGCC
>JAGOBZ010000366.1 GCA_017999015.1 Kiritimatiellia bacterium | reverse complement strand
ATGAACCAACTCCTCCCGCCTTGGCGCCGATGCCTGCGCACCCATGCGCGTCACCGAAATCGCCGCCGCCCGCGCGGCGAAACGCACCGCCTCCGCCAGAGGCACCCCCTCTGTCAGCGCCACCGCCAGCGCACCGTTGAAGACATCGCCGGCTGCCGTGGTGTCGACCGCCTGCACCGGGAACGCCGGGACGAACATCCCGCGCCCGCTCTCATAGACGTACGCGCCTTGGGAGCCCATCGTGATCACGACGCGCCCGACGCCCTTGGCGCAGAGCGCGGCAGCCGCCGCCTGCGCCGTCGCCGGGTCCGTGACCTTCACGCCCGTCAGCAGTTCCGTCTCGCTCTCGTTCGGCGTGATCAGGCTGAGGCACCCCAACAACTCGGCAGGCAGCGCACAGGCAGGCGCCGGATTCAGAATCACCGTCACCCCCTTCGCGGCCGCCCACTGCGCCGCGCACAGCACCGTGTCGAGCGGCGTCTCGAGCTGCATCAGCACGACGCCGGCCTGCTCGATCTCGCCGCGTGCCGCCTCAAGGTCAGCGGGCCGCAACGCACCGTTCGCGCCGGAGGCGACGGAAATGCAATTCTCGCCGTCGGCGTCCACCATAATCAGCGCGACGCCGGACGGCTCAGACGGATCGGTCAGCACGAAATCCGTACCGATATTCTCTTGGGCGAAGAGCGATTTCGCCTCGCGTCCGAACAGATCGTCGCCGACTTTTGCGATAAAGGTCACGGCGCCGCCCAGCCGCGCCGCCGCCACAGCCTGGTTCGCGCCCTTGCCGCCAGGGTTCATCAGGAAACGTCCTCCCAAGATCGTCTCGCCCGGCGCGGGGATCCGCGCCGCCTTCACCACCATGTCGGTGTTTGTACTGCCAATGACTACGATTCGCTTCATGCCACCCCCATATCCGGAACGCGGAACGCCCAACTCTGAACCTCGAAGTTCGTTCGGCGTTCAACGCTCAGCGTTCACTTCACTTCCACCCCGCCCCAGTACGCCGCTTCCCACGACCAGCCGTCCGGCTGGTTCACCAGCTCGACCGTCACGGCCTTGCCCGCGAACGGCGCGAGGTCGACCGTGACCGCCTGCCACGCCGCCTTCGCGCCGCCGACCCTCTGCCGCAAGATTTCTTTGCCGTCGGCCCGCGCGACGAAGGTGAAGTCGCCCGGTCCGTGATTCGCGAGCATCACCGCCAGCTTCGAAGCTGCATCCGTCGGCACGGTGATCCGCTTCGACAGCGTGACTCCCGTATCTTTATCAAGCGGGTGGGTCATCACCACATGCTGCCGGCCCAGATACTCGGCGCGGTAGCCGGGCTCCATGTCCTTGCCGTTGGCCGAGGTCTTCCAGCCGGGCAGGAGCGCGTCCAGCGCACCCTGCACGCGTGCCGTCGGGTCGTTGCCCCCGACATCACCAGGATGCGGCTTGAAGCGGATCTTCGCATACTCCTCGTCCGTGAAGCGCGAGCCCGCGATCGGTCCGGCCAGCCAGGTCGGCGTGTACGGGCCGGGCTTGGCTGCCACGCGCGGAATCACGAACCACTCTTTCCCTTGCGCATCCTTCTCCACGCGACCGCCCTGGCGCACCACGACCTGCCGCGCCAATTTCTCACACACGTCCAGCAGCGCGGGCACGTTGTACGCCGTGTAGGAGAACGTGGGCTCGAGCTTCAGCGCCTGCGTGTAGTGTGCGGGCAGCTTCGCGAAGCCCGCCAGCGTGCCCAGCACGCCCGCCGCGCTCGACGGGTTGCAGTCCGAGTCGTAGCCGCCGCGCATCGAGATGACCACCGTCCGCTCCACGTCGCCCTGTCCGTACAGCAGGCCGAGCAGGATCATGGCGCCGTTGATCTTCACGTCGATGCCGCCGTTGTTGTCCTTCTGATACGCCGGGTCCTTGCGGTACTTCTGAAGGCAAAGCGCCCAGGCCTTCTGCCAGTCGCCGGGGTTCTCCTTGTGCCAGCGCACCATGTCGCGCACCATCTCGGCGTACTGGCTCTCCGCCGGGATGCAGGCAAGTCCGGCCGCGATGACCTTGTGTACATCACTCTCGAAAAACGCCTCGGCGTACATCCCACCCATGAACTGTCCGCCGTAGACGCCGTCGCCGTAGTTCATCAGGCGCCCGAACTTCTCGCCCAGCGCGATCACCGCGTTCGGCAGTCCCGGCGCGATCAGCCCCGCGAAGTCCGCCTCGATCTGATAGTCGATGTCATTCGCCCGCGCGTTGAACCGCGGGTGCGAGCTGTCCGGCGGCGCGATGCCGCGGCGCAGGTTGTTGCGCCCCGCCTCGTTCGCGCACCAGAGCCGGTACTCACTGTTCGCGAAATCGATGCCCGCCTGACGGATCGAGACGTCCAGCCCGTGCTGCTCCAGCGAGCGCAGGAAGGTCATCTCCACGTACAGGTCGTCCTGCCCGAACGCGTGATTGATCATCTCCGGTGCCCACTTCGGGACCTTGTCTTCGGGGATGACCGCGTCATTGAACTTGAACTCCGTGGGCGCGCCCCACACCACGCCGATGATCTGCCCGATCCAGCCGCCCTTCATCCGGTCGCGGTATTCGTCGGCCGACAGCCGCCGCTCGCCCTGCGCGAGCGCCGCGCAGCTCACCGCTGAAATGACGCTCAGCAAGACCCGTGATCGTATGTCCATTCTCGAATCCTCCGTTACGCCGCCTTCTACTTTCTTTTTTCGGGCGGGGCCACGCAGAGCTGCACGATCGCCTCACGCACGCGTCCGGTCTGCTCGGCGTTCATCGAAAGATACCGGTCGCGCCCTTTGCCCGGCGCGAACAGGGTGCCGCCGTTGTCCTCGACCGTCACCGTCCCGACCGGCGAGAGCGTGAAATAGTCGCGGTCAGGATAGACCGCAACCAACAGCGAGGTCGGATCCCATGTCGGACGATCGTGCCCTTTGGGCGAATAGAGCGCATACGCTTCCGGCATCGGATGGTGTTGCGCGTATCCGTAATCCCGCTCGACAGACACATAGGGGTAGGCCGCCGCGATCCCGACTTCAAACCCGCTCCAGAGCACGGGCGTGGGCCACTCTTTCGCCAACTTTTGCGCGGCGGGGATATCCTTGATCACATTGTATTCCAAATGTCGCGTCATCCAATTGATCGGCTGGAAGGCCCCCGCCATGATTGACAGCACCTTCACCTTTTTCGCGATCAGCTCTTTGCCGGTGAGCGGGGAATGCGCATCCGCCGATGAATCCAGCAGACGCTGAAAATTGGTGAAGAAGCCGACCTGTACCAGCGATACGCTCTGATCCGGCTGGGCGGCCAGGAGTTTGCGGAGCAGTCCGGTCGCCTCCGGCGCTTGCTCGCCGGAGGTGAGATCGTGTGGATAGCGCAGACTGCCATCCGCATTCTTGGCGGCGGCCAGCAGGTTGAACTTGCCGGGCTCGGGCGTGACACCGCCCTTAACCACACCGACAGGAATATCAGGCCGTCCGTAAAACGTGTTGACCGCATCCACAAAGGCCGCCGCCTGCGGATGATCTTTGGTGATCGTCACCGCCAGCAGGTCGACCGCACCGCGCGACTGCAACGTATGGATCATGCACAGCGCCATCAGGTCGTCAGTGTCATTCCCCATGTCGGTATCGAATATCAGCTTCACCGGTTCGGCGCGCGTCGCTGCGACGACACACAGAACGGCCATCCACACATATCCGGCTTTCTTCATCTCTCGCTCCTCTCGTGTTTCAACACTTAGCCAATCTCCCACCCCTTGCGACACTCTTCCTTGATGAAGGCATCCGCCTCAGGCGCATTGACCGCCCGCATGGCGGCCGCGTCCCA
>JAGOBZ010000365.1 GCA_017999015.1 Kiritimatiellia bacterium | reverse complement strand
CTGCACGTTCGATCCGCGCGACGTGGCCGGCTTTGTGCGCGGGCATTTCGAAGCCAAGCTGCGCGCCGCTGATCCGCAGGGCTTTGCGGCGCTGTCGCCCGCGGCGCGCCGCCGTGCCGCGCTGGAGCGCCTCAATGCCGAATGGCCGGTGCGCTACCCGTCCTTTTTCGGCATCCGCATGATCGCGCAGCAGCGCGCGCCGCTGCACCATGCGGGCTGGGACTATCCGCCCGACGACCCGAAGATGGAACTGTATCAAGAGTTGAAACGCCTCTACCGTGTGCGGGCCTACGGCCCGGATGACGCCGGTGCCGGTACGGCGGAACCGCCCGCCTATTTCTCGCGCACGGCGCCCTACGAGTCGCGTCCGCTCTGGCTGGCGTGGCTCAAGCGCGCCGATGCACAGACGCGCCTCGGCCTGCCGCCGGGCGGCGCCTTCACGCCGGCCGATTACGCGCGCCTCGCCGGACGCGCGTGCGCCGGCTTCGAGCACCTCCCCTTTCCTCTGCCGGACGACGCGCCGACGCTGCTGCGCGCCGAGTGGGAGCGCTTTGTGCGCACCGCCTATCCGCGCCGCATGCTGCGCATACGGATCACGCCCGAGTTGGAAGAGGCCTACCGGCGCTACGTCGCCGGGGTCTGCCGGACGCCGGCCGCCTACACACGGCTGACCGGACAGACGTTGCCGACCGCTGCTCCCGGTTTCGCGGGGCTGCGTCTGCCGCCGTATGAGAACAGCACGCTCTGGCGCAACTTCGTCCCGCAGGTGCCGCTCGCGCAGCTCGAGATCCAGAGTGCGGAACAAGCCTGGCAGACGTTTCTAAGGACGCGCTACGGCACGGTCCAGGCGTTGAACACGGCCTACGGCTGGCAGCTTGCCGGCTTCGACGAGGCGCGCTTCCCCACGCGGGAAGCGCTGGCCGTGACCTTCGCGCGACGCGGCTGGCGCGATTTCCTGGCCGGTGCGCTCGCAAACTACCGCACGGTAGGCGAGTACCTCTTCCTGCGCGGCCAGGCGTTTGGCAACACCGTGCTGCTGGTGTTGCTCTCGGTGCTCGCCACGCTCACCGTCAACCCGCTGGCGGCGTATGCGCTCTCGCGCTTCGGCCTGCGCTCGGTTGAAAAAATCCTGCTCTTCCTGCTGGCGACCATGGCCTTCCCGGCAGCCGTCACGGCCATCCCGGGGTTTCTGCTGATCCGCGATCTCGGGCTGCTCAACACCTTCGCCGCGCTGGTGCTGCCCACTCTGGCCAGCGGTATGTCGATCTTCATCCTCAAGGGTTTCTTCGACGGTCTGCCGCGCGAACTGTACGAGGCGGCGGCGATTGACGGTGCGAAGGAGTGGCAGATCTTTCTGCGCATCACGCTGCCGATGACCACGCCGATCCTGGCGGTGAACGCGCTGAACGCTTTCGTCCACGCCTACAACAGTTGGGAGTGGGCGCTGCTGGTCTGCCAGCGGCAGAGCCACTGGACCCTGGCGGTCTGGATGTATCAGATGAGCCAGCAGCTCGCCGATCAGCCGTGGGCGGTGATGGCAGGTTTTGTGCTGGTCTCGATTCCGACGGCCGTGGTCTTCATCGCCTGCCAGAAAATCATCCTGCGAGGCATCGTTCTGCCCAGCATGAAATGACATGCCCCAAAAAAAGCTAAAAAAAGCGCTTGTTATTTTCGATCTCATTTGATAACTTGCGTTTTGCTGATTGGAAGAGTTTTGTTGTATCTTGGTTTGTTGTCTCCATGTGTACTCCTAGTATCCCCCCAAGACCGGCTTGCAAAAGCCGGTCTTCTAATTCTCGTCATCCCCTTCCCCCTCCCGAACTCTTAGCTCCCGCAGGCGGTTTCGAGGCTGCTTTGGCCGCATTCCAGTATGGTGCCGACGCGGTCTATTTGGGGCTGTCGCAGTTCTCGGCGCGTGCCGATGCCGACAATCTCACCCCCGACCGCCTGCGTGTCCTGCTGGCTTATGCCCGATCCTTCTCGCCGCGCAAACGGGTCTATGTGACGGTCAACACGCTGGTTGAAGACGCCGAGCTGCCGCAACTCATCGAGATTCTCGACGCGCTCGACGACCTCGGACCCGACGGTGTGATCGTGCAGGATCTCGGCGTCGCCCGCCTGATCCGCGACCATTTCCCGCGCCTTGTTTTGCACGCCAGCACGCAAATGGCCGTTCATAACGCCGCAGGGGCCAGCGCCCTCCGTGAACTCGGCTTCTCCCGTGTCGTTCTGGCCCGGGAACTCACGTTCGAGGAGATCCGGCAGATTGTCCGAGTCTCCGGCGTGGAGGTCGAAATCTTTGTGCACGGCGCCCTCTGCTACAGTGTCAGCGGCCTCTGCCTCTTTTCGTCACACATGACCGGCCGCAGCGGCAACCGCGGACGGTGCGCATACTGCTGCCGCGAGGCCTTTTCCACAGCCGCCCCCAGACCGCCACCCCCTGACCTCCAAACTCCGCCCTCAGCCAGCCGCCCCGTCTACCCTTTTTCCATGCGCGATCTCGCCCTCGCCCCTTTACTCGACGAGGTCGTCGCGACCGGTGTGCAGTCGCTGAAAATTGAGGGGCGCATGAAGAGCCCGCTCTATGTGGCCTGTGTGACCGACTACTACCGGCGCAAACTGGACGGGACTCTCTCGCCCGACGCTGAACAGGCTCTGATCCAGGATGTGCAGACCGTTTTCAGCCGCCCCTGGACCGCGCTTTACGCTCAAGGCGCCGACGCCCCGCCGGCCACCGTGATCGACCCGCTCGCCATCGGCCACCGCGGCGCCCGCATCGGTTCCGCCGAAGCCGTGACCCGCGACCCGGACGGCATCCGTTGGCTGCGCTTCACCTCATCGCGTGCCCTGGAAAAGCACGACGGGGTGCAGGTCGAGTTAGCCTCCGGAGGCAGACCGTTTGGCTGCGCGGTGAACGTGCTGCGCGCAGCCGGTTCCGCCCGCCCTGCGGTCACCCTGCCCGCAGGCGTTCCCGTGGAGGTCGCCCTGCCGAACGAGGAGATCCCGGACATCCCGCGCGGCGCCCCGATCTTCTGTTCGGCCTCGCAGGCGGTGCGTCGCCGCTATGCCGTTCACGCGTTGCGCGATGCCGATTTCGACACCGGACGCCCCGTCGCCTTCCGCGTGACCTTACGGCCCGGCGGCATCACCGTCCAAGCCGAAACGGCGGACACTGTGTCCGTCGCACCCGTGTGCGCCGAAGCCCAGATCCCGCTGGCGCTCTCCCCGTCGAGACAGCCCGACCAAACCGCCGGCGCGGTGCGTAAGGCCTTTTCGAGGCTGGGCGACACCGCCTGGTGCTTCGGAACGCTCGAGCTGGATGATCCCTCAGCCCTTTACGCTCCCCTATCCGCCCTCAACGAAGCCCGGAGATTGGTCGTGGCCCGCCTTGACGCGCTCTGGAACGCATCCCGCGCCGCACGCCGGGAAGCCATCGCCGGGGCATGGGGCCTGAAGCCCGTTGAGCCCCCGTCCGCATCGCCCGAATCTTCAACGACACCGTCCGGTGCCCACGCGGCCCTTGCAGGGGAGCCCTCTGCCCACGCGACGGTCTTGACCGCCGACTCCGCCATGCCGACCTGGACGCTGAAACTCAGGGCATCCCCCCCACCCCCCTCCTGCGAGGCCCTTCACGATTTCGCGTGCATCATTCTGGCCATCGGGCATACCGGTTATGACGCGCTGAAACGGGATCTGGACGCTTGGCGCACCTTGACCGGCCGTGCCAGGCTGCGACTGGCGTTGCCGCCCCTCACCCGCATGCGGGAGTGGGGACCGCTGACAACCACGGTCGATGCGTTGCTCGGCGACGGCT
>JAGOBZ010000021.1 GCA_017999015.1 Kiritimatiellia bacterium | reverse complement strand
TCGCCGAGCCGTCCGTCTGGCTGCGGAGGAGAACGTGACGCTGGAGCGAAGGGATGAAAAACATGACGCTTAGGGCCGGGACAAGGGGCAGTGCGCTGGCGGTGCTGCAGACGCGGGACACGCTCGAACGCCTCGCCGCGCTGTTTCCGGCACTGGCCTTTGAGACGGTCACGGTGGAGACGCCCGGCGACCGTGATCTGACCACCGACCTGCGGCAAAGCCCCGGCGACTTTTTCACGCGCGATTTGGACGACGCCTTGCGCGAGGGCCGCATCGATCTGGCCGTGCACAGCGCCAAAGACCTGCCTGAGCCGTTGCCCGAGGATCTCGATTGGTTCTGGCTGCCGTGGCGCGAGGATCCGCGTGATGCCTGGGTGCTGCCGGAGGGACGGCGCTGGACCGATCTGCCGGCCTGCCCAGTCGTGGGGGTCAGTAGCGAGCGGCGCGCGACGTGCACGCTGCGCCGTTTTCCGGAGGCGGTGCTCAAGCCGATCCGCGGCACCATCCAGTCGCGCCTGGCTCAACTCGATGCCGGCGGCTATGACGCAATGCTGATGGCTGGCGCGGCGCTGAACCGGCTGGGGCTTACACACCGGGTGGCCGAATGGGTGCCTTTGGATGAGTTGCCGGTGCCGGAGGGGCAGGGACGGCTGGCCGTCACCTTCCGGCTGGGCGATCCGGTACTGACCGCGCTGCGCGCCTATTTTATCAAAGCCGTGCGCTTTGTCGGCGCGGGTGTGGGTTCGGCCGATTATTGCACCTGGGGCGGCATCAACGATCTGCGGCAGGCGGATGTCTGCCTGTACGACGTGTTGATGGACGATCATCTGCTGACGTTCCTGCCAAAAGAGGCGGAGCGCATTTTCGTGGGCAAGCGGTGCGGCGAGCATGCCGTGCGCCAGCCGGACATCACCTCGCTGATCGCGCGCAAGGTGCGTCAGGGGCATCGCGTCGTTCGTCTCAAAGGCGGCGATCCGGGCTTGTTCGGCCGGTTGGCCGAAGAGACGGACGAGCTGGACCGGCTTGCGCTGCCGTATCGCGTGCGGGCCGGCGTGAGCGCGCTGACGGTGGCCACCACCGGCACCGGCATGCTCTTGACACGGCGCGGCGTGTCGCGCGGCGTCGCCGTGCTGACCCCCCGCGCCGAAGGCGGTGCGGTCTCGGGAATCGCCCAAGATGTGCGCCTGCGACTGCCGCTCGTGCTCTTCATGTCGGTGCGTGTGGCGGCTGAAATGGCCGGACAGTTGCTGGACGAGGGATGGGACGCCGCGACGCCTGCGGCCGCGGCTTTCAATGCCGGCGCGGATGACGAGCAGGTGGTGCGTACGACACTCGGCGACATGCGTGCGGGCGCGCTGGCGGCGCTGGACACGGACGCGCCGGGCCTGCTGATCATCGGGGAGGCGGCCGCCTGCGGATTCCGCCGCGATACCGGCGCGCTGCGCGGCTGCCGGGTGCTGGTGACATGCAGCGAAGCGCTGCTTGAAAAGGCCGCCACGCGGATCATCGATTTCGGCGGTGTGCCGCTCTTGAGGCCGCTGATCCGGCTCGCGCCCTGCGCGGCTGCCGCTGCGGCCGTTGAGCGTTTGGCGGCCTATGATTGGCTGGTGCTGACCTCGCCCTCCGCCGTCCATTTCCTGATGGCGATGGCGCACGGCATCCGCTTCGACTGGCGGCGCATGCCGCGGCTGATGGCGTGCGGCCCGGGCAGTGCCGCGGCTTTTGAAAGTTACGGGTTCGCGCCCGAACTGACACCGCCGATGGAGTACAGCGCCGAGGGGCTGGCCGCAGTCTTGCGCGAGTGCGATTTGACAGGGCAGTCGGTCTTGCGCCTGCGTTCGGAGAAGGCCGGCCCGCTGCTGGCAGAGGTCTTGCGCGAGCAAGGCGCGCAGGTTGACGACGTGCAGCTCTATACCAACGAGCCGATCATCTATCCGCAACTTCCGGCGTGCGAGGCGGTCTTCTTTGCCAGCGCGTCGGCCGTGGAGGCGTTCGTCGCGCAAGCCGGGCGCGCCGCGTTGACCGGCAAAACGCTGGTGACGATCGGCAAACCCACCGCCGCCGCGCTGACGGCGCAGGGTTGCGCGCCCGATGTGATTGCCGCCGAGAGCACGGTTGACGGTGCGATCGAAGCCTTGGCGCGTGATGTGCTGATCCGCAAGACGATGTGATAATGTTCAACACGTGGGTGGGCGATGTGGTGTCGGGCTATTATAAAGGCAGGTATCATCTCTTTTACCTGCTAGACCGACGTCACCATTCAAGTAAGTTCGGAAAGGGTGCCCACTATTATGAACGTAATCGGTTAGCGACCAGGGGACGCGAGTTGAGCGCGTGTTTGATGCGAAGTACAGCCGGGCGAGTACGGCGAGCAGACGGTCGATGGGCTGCGAAAAAAAGGTAGGACAGGCATTCCTGCCTGTCCAACGCTGAACGCCGAACTCTGAACGTTGGCGGGATTCCAGCCGCTGGATATGCAATGGGAGATGGCTGGGCAAGCCGACGCTTGCCCCTCCCAGCGCTCCGCACCCTCCGCACGTCAGACGCGCAAGCCCCATTTGGAGTGCGGCGGCTTGCCGCCGCTTTGGAAAGCGGGAGCAAGCTCCCGCACTCCACACCGCCCGCACCACTGGCGTCTGGCGCAAAGCATGTGGTGCGGCCGTCCCGGCTGCCGCCATCCCAGCAGGCGGGACGCCCGCACCACGGGCGGCAGGCACAAGGCCGGGAGGGACGAGCGTCTGCTCGTCCAGCCGCTGAACATGCAATGGAGATGCGGCTGAGGCAGGCAGGAATGCCTACCCTACCTTTTTGTATCGCCACGTACGAGCCGCCCGATAAGCCCACTGCCCCCCTGTTCTCCAGAAACGCACGATCCTCGCACACCCCTGGTATAAACCGATTACCGACGCTAAAGGGTTTTCGCTTGCACGCCCTGCACCTTGAGCAGCAGCACGCCGTGACCGGGGGTCTTCACGGCGAACGTGTCGGCGGCGACACCGAGATCTTTCTGGCGCCAGAGATCCCGCAGACGGTGGGGGCCTTTCAGCCCGAGCGACGCAAACGGCAGCGTAACGGTGCGCGTCAGGCAGCTCCGATTGAAGAGGCCCACGGCGGTGCTGCCGTCCGACATCGGTTTTGCCCAGATCTCCTGCGCGTCGTCATGCTGCACGCGCACCGCCTGCCGCCCCAGCGGATCTTGGTTGACGTCCAGTACTTCGTCATTGGTCAACAGGTTCAGGGTGAAGGGATCGAGCCGCGTCAGGTCGCAGCCGAGCAGCAGCGGCGAGGCGAGCAGGCACCAGTATGAGAGGTGGCTGTACTGCTCGTTGGGCGTGAGGCGTGTCGGGTGCGGCTCTCCCCAGCCGACCGTGCCCACCACCAGCATGTCGAGGTCATTCCAGGCGCCGGGGCCGGCAAACAGCTCAAAGCCTTCCTGCGCCTGCACGATGCCGGTCACGCTTGCCCAGGTGTCCACGATGTCGTGCGTGGTGCGCCAGCACTGTCCGCCGGCCTTCGCGCCCCAGGCTGCCACATGGCCCATGCCGTACTGGCAGAGGCTGAGCAGCAGGTCACGCGGCTGCGCGCGTAACGCCCGGCCCATCACGAGATAGGGGCGCATCAGTTCGCTGAGCGAATCATTGCGGACACACTGCGCATAACTGCACCAATCGTATTTCAAGTAGTCAAACCCCCAATCGGCGTAGGTTTGCGCATCCTGCGCCTCGTGGCCCCAACTCCCCACGCATCCGCCGCATGTGGTGGCCCCCGGCGACGAATAGATGCCGATTTTGAGGCCGAGCTGGTGGACATCGCGGCAAAGCGCCGCCATGTCCGGGAAACGCGCGTTGGGCAGGATGCGGCCTGCGCTGTCGCGTGCCGGTCCCATGAGCGACATGTCGGTGCGCTCGCCGGGGCAGGTCTGCCAATAGTCGTCGATATTGACATAGCTCCAGCCGTGCCGGCTCAGGCCGCTCTCGACCATCGCCTGCGCGGCGGTGCGGATGCTGGCGTCTGAAACCGTGTGCGCGAAACAGTTCCATGAGTTCCAGCCCATCGGCGGCGTCAGCGCGATGCGCTCGCCGACCTCCAGTCGCCAGTCGCGCGCGGCAGTACCGTAGGCATTGGCGGCGCGGAACGTCATGCGGTAGCTGCCCGCCTTGGCGACCGTTCCCGTGAGGAGACCGTGCCCGCGATCCAGTGAAAGACCGCTCGGCAGACCCTCCACTTCAAGCGTGACAGGTCTCTCGCCGGTAACCGGGATCGTGAAGAGAACGGGGCTGCCCGGCCGCACGCCGAAAACACGCGCGCCGTTGATGCGCGGCTCACGCGGCGGCGGCGGCGTGAGGATGCCCATCTGCTCCGTCGGCGGACGCGGCAACGGCTTCAGGACCGCACCGTCGCGCACCGTGAAATAGGCGTCGCACCAGTCGGCGTGATCATGCGCGCTGCCGTCGCCGGCATCCGAGACTTCCAGCACGACCACCCGGGCGCCGGCCAGATCCGCCGTCAACGTTCGAGCGGGCTGCCGGGCATGCATCACGCCGGAGTCGGCCGCGACACGGCCGTCGGCGTAAATGCGGAAGACGGCAGAGCCCCTGCCGCGGACCAGCTCTTCGTCATCCAGGCCGACCTGTGCCTCGAAGCGCAGCGCTTCGCCGCCGGTTTCGATCGCGAACCAGCTTGGCGCATGCGTGCCGACGCCCCGCTCAAACTTTTTCCGCGCGATTTTAAGGGGGTTGCCGCCGACCGCCTGCCGTGCTTGGGGACGTTCCCAGCCGCAGCTCATGGCGGCGAGATCCAGTTCATCGAGCCCTACCCGGCTTTGCGCCCTGGCAGTCAAGCCCGGCGCGATCGCGAAGGTAAAAAGTATGATGTAAGAAGTAAAAACTCTCAACATGGCAGGGGGAGGTTAGATTAAAGAAGGCTTAGACGTCAAGAACGTCGAACGCCGAACTCGTAATCGGTTAGGGGGTATGCGAGTCGAGAGCGTGTTTGATGCGAGGCACAGCCGGGAGCGCGGGCGTCCCCGCCCGCTCTGTGAAAGTCCGCACGCAAGCCAGATACGGCCCCGGTAGGGCGGTCTCGCCGAGACCGCCGCGGACGCCTCGGCGAGGCGTCCCTACCAGAAGCGGTTTTGCGTTACCGTCATGGCCGCTCAACCTATTGCACGGCACGTTGTTGCGGGAGGGGACGCCCGCGCTCCCGTCTCGCCATCCTCCCTTTCATCAGAAACGCACGATCTTCGCACACCCCCTGTCACTGACCGATTACGCCGAACTCTCAACGCTCAACGTTCAACTCTGAACTCTCAAGTTATGGATGAGGAGTTGAATACGAACCAGCCCCAAAGAACAGGGTGCAAAACTCCTAACTCCTAAATCCTAACTTCTCTTTTGGGTACGGCTTCTACGAAGTAGAAACGTGCCCTGTGCGCTTTACAAGGCAGGCGCGGAATGGGACAATGGCGAGGTATGAAGCAACCTGTGGCAGAGTTTACGGTGGTGTCCGACTTTGCGCCGACCGGTGACCAGCCGCAGGCGATCCGGACGCTTGCGGAGGGCCTGACTGCCGGCGCTCGGCGTCTGACGTTGGAGGGAGTGACCGGCTCCGGCAAAACATTCACCATGGCCAACGTGATTCGCGCGTGGGGCCGTCCGGCCATCATCATTTCGCACAATAAGACCTTGGCGGCGCAGCTTTTCGCAGAACTCAAAGGTTTTTTTCCGCACAATGCGGTTGAGTATTTCGTCAGTTATTACGACTATTACCAGCCGGAGGCCTACATTCCCCAGACAGACACCTATATCGAGAAGGACGCTTCGATCAACGAGGAGATCGAGCGTTACCGGTTGGGCGCGACCAACGCCCTGCTCGGCCGCCGCGATGTGGTGATCGTTGCCTCGGTTTCCTGCATTTACGGACTGGGGTCGCCGGAAGATTATCGTACCATGCTGGTGGATATCGTGCCCGGTCAGACGCTGGGCCGCGACGCGATGCTGGAACGGCTGGTCGATATCCAGTATTCACGTAACGACTATGAACCGCAGCCCGGTACTTTCCGCGTGCGCGGCGACTGCGTGGACATCTTCCCCTCCTACGAAACCAGCGGCGTCAGGATCGATTTTTTCGGCGACGTCGTGGAAGATATCCGCGAATTCGATCCGGTGTCTGGCAAAGCCGGTGTCAGGTTGCCGCGCACGGTGATCTCGCCGGCCAAGCATTTCGTGATGCCCAAGGAGAAGATCGAGGCTTCGGTCGGACTGATCAGTGCCGAACTGGACGAGCGGCTGGCCGAACTGGAGCGTCAGAATAGATTGCTGGAGGCTCAGCGGCTGAGGCAGCGCACAGAGTTTGATCTTGAGATGCTGCGCGAGCTGGGCTACTGCAACGGTATCGAAAACTACTCCCGCCATCTGGCCGGCCGGGCTGCCGGCGAACCGCCTGCCTGCCTGCTGGATTATTTCGACGGTGAATTCTTGACGATCATTGATGAATCGCACGTGACCTTGCCGCAACTGCGCGCCATGTACAACGGTGATCAAGCACGCAAGCAGACACTGGTGGAACACGGGTTCCGGTTGCCGTCGGCCAAGGACAACCGCCCGCTCAACTTTGAGGAGTTTTTGGCGAAAGTCGGTCCGATCCTGTTTGCGTCGGCCACGCCTGCCGCTTACGAACGTCAAGTGAGTGAAATCACCGTTGAACAGGTGATCCGCCCCACCGGCTTGCTGGACCCGCCGGTCGAGGTCAGGCCATTGGAGGGTCAGGTCGATGATCTGATGGAGGAGGTGCGACGCGCGTCCGAGAAGGGGGATCGCGTGCTGGTTACGACCCTGACCAAGCGGTCGGCCGAAGACCTGACCGCGTATCTTCGTGAAACCGGCATCCGCGTGGAGTATCTGCACAGCGACATCGATGCGATCCAGCGCGTGGAGATATTGGGGCGTCTTCGCAAGGGCGCGTTTGACTGCCTGGTGGGGATCAATCTGCTTCGCGAGGGGCTTGATCTGCCAGAGGTGGCGTTGGTGGCTGTACTCGATGCGGATAAAGAGGGGTTCCTGCGTTCCGGCACCTCGCTGATTCAGACGGCGGGCCGTACGGCACGTCATCTGGAGGGGCGCGTGATCCTGTATGCCGACTCGGTGACCGATGCCATGCGTGTGATGATGGAGACCACGCAGGCGCGCCGTGCCAAACAGGAGGCGTACAACCGCGAGCACAACATCACGCCGCGCAGTGTGAAACGCGCGATCAACGAGTCGTTGGCGCTCTATTCCGAAGCGCAAAGAGTCGAAGAGCGCATGGTGGCGGCCGAGTCGCACGAGACCTATGACTTACACCGCGCGATAGGTGAACTGGAGTCCGAAATGCTCGCCGCCGCCGCTGCGCTGGAGTTCGAACGCGCGGCGATGTTGCGTGACGAAATCCGTGAGTTGAAACGACTGAGGGCTGCGGAATGAATGCCTGTTTTAAAAAGTGGAGTCTTGGCTTGTTGACGGCGTGCGCGATCGGCGTGAGCCTGGCGGCTGAAGTGTGCGTTGCTGAGCGCCTGCGCGCGGGCATTCGCGAGTTGGGCGCAGGGTTCCAAGAACGCTACCCCGCCGATGCGCTGCTGCGGCGGCTCGATGCGCTGGACGCGGACAGAGACCCCGGTGCGTTAGAGGCTTTCGCGCGTGAGGCGCTGGTGCGCGAGAATCCGCTGCTCAACCAGACGCCGGTGCTGTTTGTGACGCGCAAGCAGTATCGTCCGGACCATCACAACACGGCCACCCTGTTTGTGTCGTGCGAAATCAATGCCCGCAGTTATGACACCGAGGGCGCGTTCAAGATTCTGGATGTGCGGCGGGGCACGGTCACGACTCTCTTCGCGCCGGGGCCGGGCGCCACGGTGCGTGATCCGGATCTGGATTTTGCGGGCGAACGGCTGGTGTTCGCGATGCGCAAGGGACCGCAGGATGATTATCACATCTACACGATGACCGTGGCGGGAACCGAAGTGCGGCAGCTCACCTCCGCGCCGGGCGTTGCGGATGTCGATCCGGTCTGGCTGCCGGACGGCGGCATTCTGTTCTCGGCCACGCGCGAGCCGAAGTACTGCATGTGCAACCGCCACATCATGTGCAACCTCTACCGCATGGAGGCGGACGGCGCCAACATCCACCAGATCGGGAAATCCACGCTCTTTGAAGGGCATGCTTCCGTGATGCCGGACGGCCGCATCCTGTATGACCGCTGGGAGTATGTGGACCGTAATTTCGGCGATGCGCAGGGGCTGTGGGTCTGCAATCCCGACGGTACGGGGCATGCGCTTTACTGGGGGAACAACACGACGAGCCCCGGCGGCGTGGTCGACGCGCGCACGCTGTCGCAATCCCATCTGGCGATCGCGGTGCTGGGTTCCTGCCACGACCGGCCGTGGGGTGCCCTGGGTCTGATCGACCGCTCGCGCGGCGTCGACGGGCTTGAACCGGTGCTCCGCACGTGGCCGGCAGCCTTCACCAACCGCATCAAGACCGCCGGACAGGATTTCGACTCGACAGTCCGTTTGACCTGCAAATACGAGGACCCGCATCCGCTGGATGACCGCCATTTCCTGTGTGCCCGCCAGACCGGACGAGGGGAGGAGATGGGGCTCTACTATCTGGACCTGTTCGGCAATGAAGTGTTGGTGCATGCCGAAGCGCCGGGCTGTTTCGATCCCTTGCCGCTGCGGCCGCGCGCCGCCCCGCCTGTGCTGCCGCGCCGGCGTACCTTCGATCACCCGAATGCCGCCGGGCGCTTTTATCTGCAGAACGTCTATATCGGCACGCACATGACAGGCGTAAAGCCGGGGTCCGTTAAATTTCTCCGGGTTGTCGAATCGCCCGAAAAACGCAATTGGTCGGAACGCGGGTGGCAGGGCCAGGGCGAACAGGCGCCGGCCATGAACTGGCACAACTTTGAGAACAAGCGCATTCTCGGTACGGTGCCGGTCGAGCCGGACGGCAGCGCGTATTTCGAAGCGCCCGGCAACACCTTTGTCTTTTTTCAGGCGCTCGACGCGGACGGCATGATGATCCAGTCCATGCGTTCGGGCGCCTATGTGCAGCCCGGCGAGACCTACGGGTGCGTGGGGTGTCATGAGAACCGCGTGGGCGACATCCCGCCGGTCACGACACCGCCGCGGGCAATGCGGCGCAAACCCGACGCGCTCAACGGATGGCGCGGCGGCCCGCGCCTGTTCTCGTTTCAGAAAGAGGTGCAGCCGGTCTTCGACCGCCATTGCGTCTCCTGTCATGATTACGGCAAGAAAGCGGGCGACCGCTTGAATCTGTCGGGCGACCGCGATACGGTCTTCTGCACCTCGTATGTGGATCTGTGGGCGCTGGGTGTGATCACCTGCGTGGGCGGCGGCCCGGCCGAGGTGCAGCAGGCCTATTCGTGGGGCAGCCATCCGTCGCGGCTCATTCAAAAAGTGCGCGCCGGTCACGCCAAAGTCGTGTTGAACGCGGAGGAGCTGGACCGGTTGATCACGTGGGTGGATTTGAACGCTCCGTACTATCCGGAATACGCCTCCGCCTACCCGCACAATCCGGGCGGACGCAGTCCGTTGGCGGCGGCGGAGGTGGAACGACTGAAAGTTCTGACCGGCGTGCCGATCGCGAACGCTCACGGCGCGCGGCAGCGAGCGCAGCTCTCTTTTGCGCGGCCGGAATTGAGCCGTATCCTGGCCGGCGCGACCCATGCCGCAGCACGCGCCGAGGCGCTGGCGCTGATTCGGGAGGGTGCGCGACGGCTGCGCGAAAAACCGCGCGCCGATATGGACGGTTTTGCGGCGTGCGGTCGTGATCAGGCGCGCGAGGCGAAGTATCAGGCAAGGCTTGAACATGAACTTCGCGTCTACAAAGCGATACGCGAGGGACATCGCATTTACGATGAGGGACAACGGACAAACGAGGAGGCGACACGATGACAACGGTTTCACGGCGCGGGTTCTGCCGCGCGTTGGCGGGAGCGGGAGCGGTGGCGCAGATGCCTGCGGCCGTGCGCGGCGCGGCGACGGCGCAAACGGTCAAGCTGGGCGTGATCGGCTGCGGCTGGTATGGGATGGTCAATGTGCAGGCGGCGTTCAAAGCCGGCGCCGTCGACATCGTGGCGGTGTGCGATGTCGACAGCGAGCATCTGCGGATTGCGGCCGAAGAGGTTGCCAAACTTCAAGGCCGGTCGCCGCTGACCTTCAAGCATTACGAAGAGCTGTTGCAGGTCGAGGGGCTGGATGCCGTAATCATCGCGACTCCGCCGCAGTGGCATGCGCTGCCATTTATCGCGGCGGTGAAGCGGAACCTTGACGTCTACTGCGAGAAGCCGCTGGCCTATGACGTGCGCGAATGCCGCGCGATGCAGAATGCCGCCCGCGCCAGCGGCCGTATCGTCCAGGTGGGCTTCCAGCGTCGCCAGAGTCCCGCGTTTCAGGCGGTGCGCGACTACCTGCGCGAAGGCAAGGCGGGACGGCTCATTTGCGCCGAGGCCGCCATCCACTACACCGCAGGGGTCAAGGACCCGTCGCCGCAGACGCCGCCGGCCTCGCTCGACTGGGATCTGTGGTGCGGGCCGGCCCCGCTGATTCCGTACAGCCAGCAGGTCGGGCATAAAAACTGGCGGCTGGAGCAGACAACCGGCCACGGCCATTTGGTCGACTGGGGCATTCATCTGATCGATGCGGCGCGCATGATTCTCGGCGAGGCCGCGCCGCGTTCGGTGTCGGCGGCCGGCGGCCTGTATGCCCTTAAGGGGAAAATCACCACGCCGGACGTTCTGACCGCGCATTTCGATTTCGCCGCGTGCCCGTTGACGTGGCGGCACCGCATCTGGGGCGCGGCGGAACATGCGCCGGAGGTGGCTAACGGCCTCTTCTTCTATGGGGACCAGCAGACGGTGTTTGTCACGGACAATCGCTGGGTGGTCATCCCCAAAGGCAAGAACGCGGAGCGCCAGGAGCACACCGTGAAGGCGGACACCGGCGTGTTGCACATGGCGGAGTTCCTCAACGCGGTGCGGACGCGTCAAGCGCCGGGGTGTTCGATCGAAGAGGGGGCGAACTCCACGGTCGCGGTGAAGCTCGCCATGATCGCCTACGAGACCGGGCGGCGGGTCGACTGGGATGCGGCAGCCGAGTCGGTGGGTGCGAATCCGGAGGCGGCCGCACGGCTCCTTCGCGTCTACCGGACGCCCTGGAAACATCCCTTCATGATATGACAAACGGACAAAAACCCCGTACCATCCATCAGCAATATCTGAACAGGTTGTCGTTGGCCAACCTGATGGCGTTGCTGATCGTTTTTCCGCTTCTTTTTGCGGAAAAACGGCGGGTTCTGCTTGATGAAATCGACAGCACGCTGCGCGCCGTCGCGCTCATGGCGCGCAGTGCGCTGCCTGCGGATTATCACGACCGGATCGAAGGCCCCGGTTCGGTGTCCGATGCAGCGTATGAGGAGATCGTGTCGCGCAACAACCAGCTCTGCACCGCCATCGGGTTGGAGTACATCTGGAGCGTGATGCTGGTGGACGGACGGATCGTGTTCACCACGGCGACTTCGCCTGACAAAATCGCGGCGAACCGGCGGCATGCAGCCTTTTTCGAGGGACATTCGAATCCCGCACCGTATCTCAAAGCCTTTGAGACGATGCAGCCGGTGTGCCAGACCAACGTCGACAAATGGGGCAAGATCCGGCTTTGCCTGCTGCCGGACATCGACCGGCACGGCCGGAAATTTCTGTTCGCGTCCAGTGTGGCTATCAATGTCGTGGAGCATGCTTCCGTCCGATCTGCCGCCGAGTCCTTGGCGCTTTGCCTGATCTTTTTTGGAATCAATATGATTCTGGGTCGCTGGATCGGACAGAAAATCTTCGGCCCGCTTGAACGGCTGACCGTGGTCGTTCAGGCGATCAGCCAGGGGGAATCTGGATGCACGGCGTCGGTGGAGGGCGGCTATGAAATGGCCACGCTCGCGCGGGTGGTGAACCGCATGAGCCGTATGCTGCACGGCAAGATCGATGACCTGACCGCCTCGCGTGACGCTTTGATCGACCGTCACGATGAGCAGTCACGCTTGACCCAGCATGAGTTGGACAGCCGTGAGCGGCGGTATTTCGGGCTGCTCAATTTTGCGGTCGACGGGATTCTGATCGGCAACAAAGAGGGAGAGATCACCGAGGCCAACGAGTGCATGTGCCAGTTGTTCGGCTTGCCGCGCGAGAAGATTGTCGGCCGGCATATCACGACGATGCCTTTCGCGCCGGGGGAAAATGACAAAAATCCGTTGCGGTTCGATCTGGTGTATGCGGGTGAGACGGTGACGCGGGAACGCACGATCCGGCGCGCGGACGGTACTGAGGTCATTGTGGAGATGCGGTCGAAAATGATGTCCGACGGATTGTTGCAGTCGATCTATCACGATATTACGGACCGGAAACGGATCGAGCGGACGTTGCAGGAAGCTTTGGCCCTGCTTAAAGAGGCGCAGAGCGTGGCCGGGATGGGGGCCTGGCGGTACGACATCCTGACCGGCGAAAGTTACTGGTCCGATGAAATGTATGCCTTTTTCGGAGTCGATCGCGATTTCAATGTCAATGATGAACGGACTCTCTTGTCTCTGATCCCTGCGGAGTTTCACGCTGAGCTGGTCAAGGCGTTGAATCTTGCTGAGAAAGAGGGTGTCCCGTATCGATTGGAAGTCCAATACCGCTGTCCAACGGGAGAATTGCGTTGGATGCTGACCGGTGGCCGAGCGGTGTACATGGAGGGCGTCATCATTGCCTTGGTCGGCCATGTTTTGGATATTACCGAACGGAAATGCGCCCAACAGTTGCTGGAGGACGTCAACCAGACTTTGGAACGCCGGGTCAAAGAGCGCACGGAGGATGTTAGGCGTTATGCCGACCAACTGCGCATGTTGACGGAACGGCTGATCCAAGCCGAGGAGAGCGAACGCAAACGGATTGTGCATGTGCTGCATGAAGATTTGCAGCAGGTGCTGGTGGCCTCGCGCATGACACTCGATGTGGCACGTCAGTCGGCCGCGGTCAGCAATGAAGCGGCTGCCGACGCATTGGGCCGAACGTCTGACATGCTTTCATCTGCCATACATCTTACCCGGTCGCTGGTGCGGACGATCGCGGTGCCAGGGGTGAAAGAGGGGCGGTTGCCGGATGCGGTGAATAGTGTCGGTCAGCAGATGAAGGAGAAGTTCGGCTTTGAAATCGAGTTCACCGCGCGGCCGGGGCTCGCGCTGGTGAGTGAAGAGGTGTATGTCTGTTTCTACAGGTCCTTGCAAGAGATTCTGTTCAATGTGGTGAAACACGCCAAAGTGCTGCATGCGGCCATCACTGCCGAGCAGTTGGATGTCCGATTTGCGCGTGTCACGATTCGCGACGGAGGTGAAGGTTTTATGTTGGAAGGTGACTCCGTTGAGAGTTTGGATATCCGGCGAGGAATGGGTCTGTTCGGCATTCGTCAGAGCCTCGAAGGTTTGGGGGGACGTCTTGAAATCGTGAGCACGCCCGGACAGGGCGCGTGCGTCGCATTGACGGTGCCGACCCGTGCATAGTAAGCTTTGGGAATCCGGAGGATGGCATGGACGAAACGAGATTCACGATGGGGAAAGAGATGGACCTCAAAGAGGAGATGAAGCGCACGATCGCGACGCCGCGGCTTCCTGCGAACCTCATGCTCAAGATCATGTTCCTGACCTTTGATGTGCTGTATGGTAAGGCGAGGTCGCTGCCCAAGGTGATGGTGCTGGAAATTCTGGCGCGTTATCCGTATTGGGCCTGGGAGCATGGCGCGTACCGCCTGCTCTCGAAGTGGCATTGCGGCACGCGGCCGGTGCCGCGCGAACAGATCGAGGTCGCGCTGCGCCACATTCAGATGGGGCGCGAGGCGCAGGACAACGAGCAGTGGCATATGCTGCTCTGGGCCGACCTCTGCCACCAGAAAGGCATTCCGCTCTCCGGGTTCCGCCACCTGGTGTTGCCGCGCATGATGACCTTTGTCTACTTTTGCCTGACGCGCGTCATGTACCGGCTCAATCCGGTCTGGTCGTTCGCGATGAACGCGGCCTTCGAGTCGCACGCTGAACACGAATACATGCTCTATGCGCGCGAGCATCCGGAGTTCGAGCAGCAGCCTGTCGATTCCGTCTGGTTCGCCTATTATCCGCGCCAGAAAAACCTGGCCGATCTCGTGCGCCGCGTGGGCCTGGACGAGCGCGACCACATGAATCACTCGCTGGCCGAGATCGAGCGACTCAAGGTCGCACGGGTTTAACACGCGAACGATGTCAGGCTGTCGGGAATGAAAGCCGTTGGGTGAGGTTCAGTTTCAATTAAACAGAATCGCACCCTCATTCTCTGTAGGCTGTGCTTTACGCAAAACCGATATTTATTTTGCGCAAAAGGGGGTGGTTTTATAGAAAAGGGGGGTGGTAAGGTAACGATATTGACATGAGGCGAAACCTTTCGCGGAGATTATTTGGGAAAGGCAGAAAGATGAAAAAGCGTGGCGGAAGTGCGGTGCGGTGGGTGTGTGCATGGGCTGTGTCGGGTGCGATCGCGGCGCAGGCAGCGACCGGTGTGTGGTCGAACGTCTCGGGCGGCTATTGGGCAGACAGCGCCAACTGGCAGGACGGCGTGGTGCCGTCGTCGGCGGGTTCCGAACCCGCTGGCGGAGATGTCGCGGACTTCACGGCTCTGGCCTCTGGTGAGACTGTGACGCTCACCAACGCCACGTCCTTTGGCGCCCTGCGGTTCACAGGCCTCGCGGATGATGTCTGGACGATAACCGGATCCAGCATGGGCAGCGCGAACGCGCCGGATTTTCTGACGGAGCGCTACGGCGAGATCCGAGTGGACGAAGGCGAATTGAATCTGGCGTCGCCGATTTCCAATGGTGGTTACGGGGTCGCCAAGACCGGAACCGGCACGCTCCGGCTCTCGTCGACGCATACCTACACCGGATTCACACACTTGAAGGCGGGGCGTCTGGCGTTGACCAACGGAGCGGGACTGGCGGTCAGCGCGGTGATCGTGGATGCCCCAGACGCCGCGCTGCAACTTGAAGGCGACGCGCAGATCGGCAGCATCGAATCGCGGTGCGTGCCGCAGACCACGGTGGATCTGGGCGGGCATACGTTGTCGATCGGGGGCGTGGGCAGTGCGAGGGCCTTCGACGGCTGCTTCTCGAACGGGGCGCTGCGCTTCACGCGCGGCGACGCGCTGATCGTGACCGACACGCAGAACGTGGCGGCGGTCCGGCTGGAGAACGGCAGCCTGGCGTGCGGCATCGATGTGGACGTCACCGGCTGGTGGCGGTTTGACGATCCGGCTGAGGTGGGCAAGGATTCCGGCCCCCGCGCCAACCATCTGGTCGAGAGCGGCGCGCAGGCGCAGTGGCTGGCCAACGATCCCGAGCGCGGCAGCGTGCTCGCGCTGGGCGGCGCGGGGACGTGGCTCACCGGTCCGAACGGCGGAGACGTTGGCGGCCTGCCGGTCTCCAACATGCCCTTTACGGTAGCATTCTGGATCAAGCCGGACTCGGACGTGAAGCTCACGGCCGGCCTTTTTGCATGGGGGATGCCCAATCAGGACCGGCGTTACAACATGCTCCGACTCAACACACCCGCCTCGGTCAAACCGCTGATGCACACCAACTGGGGCAACAACCGCGAGATCCCTTACGCGCCGGGGCTGATGGACGGCGCGTGGCACCATGTGGCCTCGTCTATCGCGACGGCTTTTATCTTTACTACATCGACGGGGAGCCGGTGGGGGCTGACTCGTCAACGGTGCCGCTGCAAGTGGCAGCCGGCAATTTCACGCTGGGCAAAGGGTTTTCATCCGACACCTTCAAAGGGCTGATCGACGATCTGTTGATCGTGCGCGGCTCGTTGTCGTACGGCCAGCTCAGGACGTTGCGGCTGAACGGAGCGCTGCCCCCCGAGCGGGCGCCTGCCGATCTGCTGCCGGCGACGGCGGCTGTCGAGATCGCGTACAACGGGAGGCTGAGCCTGGCGGGTGACCAGACGCTGGGAACGCTGAGCGGCGCCGGCGCGGCGGGCGGCGTTACGCTGCAGGACGGCGCGGCGCTGACCGTGACCGGCAGCGGACGGCTGGACGGCGCGGTAACCGGCGACGGCCGACTGGTCAAACGTGGCGCAGCCTCGACGCTGACGCTGGGCGGGCGGGTGGACGCGACAGGCACCGTCGAGATCGCCGAGGGCACGCTGGCGCTGTCCGGTCGCATCCCCGACGGCCTTCAGGCGTACTACCGTTTCGACGACGCGGCGGCCCTCGGCAAAGACAGCAGCGGCAACGGCTATGACCTGGCCGCGAGCAACGCGCCGGCCTTCGCGCCCGGTCTCTTCAGTGGCGCGGCCTCGTTCACGGCGTCGGGCAAGACCCATTTTTACGCGCCGGTCTTCCCGGCTGCCCTGCCGACCGGCAACTCCTCTTACACGGTCGCGGCCTGGTGCAATCTCAAAGCCGGCGGCAACACGTCCGGGTTGCCGGTGTACTGGGGGTATGGCAACAACACCGGAAACAGCTCCGTGCTGTTCCGGTTCAACTCGACCACCAATATCATGACCTCGAACATGGGTAACAACTGGACGGTGAACGCGGGGTATGATCTGGCGAGCGACACGCCGGACGGCGGCTGGCACCACATTGTCTGCACGTATGACGCCGTGAAACGAGAGCAGCGCGTCTATTTTAACGGGATTCTGAGCCAGACGCGCACGATTACGGCTGATTTGACCGTGGCCGGAAATCTGTTCTGGGTGGGCGGCGCGCCGTACAGCACGGGCAACTTTTTCGACGGCCTGCTGGACGAGGTGATGCTCTTCAACCGCGCGTTGGGCGACAACGAGGTGTCTGATGTGGCGACCGGAGTCTTTACGGAGCCGTGGGGCTCGCGTCTGAATGACCGCGTGGTGGCGCGCTATGATTTCGAATACGCTGCCAACCTCGGGCGGGATTCAGGACCTTACGGGTATCATCTCAAGGCGGAAGGCAACGTCACGAACGCATCCGGCAAAGTCGGGCAGGCTTTGTCGCTCAACATCTGGAATCAGGGTTACCTGACATGGACCAACAGCGTCTTCCCAGAGGCGTTGCCGACCGGCAACGCGCCGGTCACGGTCACGGCGTGGGTGAATCCCGCCACCAATCCCAACAAAGAGGGCAGCATGGTGTTTTGGGGGACAACCCTCAACGGTCGCAAGGGATGCCACCTGCTGCGCCTGGCGGGCAATACGGCCGGGCAGGTCGTTTTCCGGCTGGTGGACGGCGCGGAGTATATCGGAGACGACACGTTGATCTCCTTTGATCGCGGCGATCGCGAGGAAGGGTGGCATCACCTGGCGGCGGTGGTCGGGCCGGGCGGGCTGCGCTCGTTCTACGTCGATGGGGCCCTCGTCGCAAGGAACCGCGTGAGCGGACAGACTGTAGACCCCGGCACCTTCTCGATCGGTTACAAGCCCAACGCGCCCACGGCGTGGTTCCAGGGAATGATCGACGACGTGACGATCTATGACTGTGCCCTGTCGCGCGCCGAGCTCCTGGAGACCTTGCGCGGCCGGCCCGACATCCTGCCGCCCGGGCGTGCGGCGGAGGTGGAGGCCGGGGCGGTCCTTGATGTCGGCACGGCGGCGCAACAGGTCAGCGGGCTCGGCGGCGCGGGCGAGGTGCGCGTCGCGGCGGGCGGCGAGCTGACGATCGCCGGCGGCACCGCGACATTCGCCGGCGCACTGAACGGCGCGGGTGCGGTCGCGCTGCGCAACGGCGCGCTCCAGACGCTGGCGGGCGCGGGGACGTTCAGCGGCACGCTGACGGTGTCAAACGCCACGCTGAAGGTTGAAAACGCGAGCGGCCTTGCGACAGGGACGGGCGCGGCGGTCACCGTGCATGCCGGCGGCGTCATCGGCGGCGCCGGGGCGTTGGCGGGCGAGGTCGTCCTGGAGAACGGCGCGGTCATCGCGGGCGGGGAGGTCTTGACGGTGGCCGGCAGCGTGACGCTGGCGGCCAACGGCACGGTGTCGTTGCCGCAGGGGTTCACGACCGGCTCGCTGACGCTCTTCAACGCGACGTCCGTGACGGCGCCGGACGGCGTGGCGGGATGGCAGATCGAGCCGGCGCAGCCGTCGATGGCCGTCGCGTTTCGCGCGGACGAAACAACTTTCAGCGTGAGCGTGTTCCG
>JAGOBZ010000364.1 GCA_017999015.1 Kiritimatiellia bacterium | reverse complement strand
ACAAAACTGGGGCGGTTGCCTTTGCGCGTGTCGGCGTACAGCGTGAACTGCGAGACCACGAGAACCGCGCCGCCGATGTCGAGGACCGAGCGGTTCATCAACCCCGCCTCGTCCTCGAAGATCCGCAGCGCGGGAATCTTGCGCGCCAGCCACGCCGCGTCGTCCATGCCGTCGCTGTGCGTGATGCCGAGCAGCACCAGCAGCCCCGGACCGATTTCGGCCACGCGCCGCCCGTCCACCTCGACGGACGCCTCGGAGACGCGCTGGATCAATGCCTTCATCAGAGCACCGTGACTTTCAGCCCCTGCCGGTCGACATCAAAGTCGAAGAAGCGCGCGTGCGCGTTGGGCGGATGGGCCTCGAAGCTCGCGCGGATGCGTTCCGCCGCCGCCGCGCTCTTGGCGATCATGAAGATAAAGCCGCCCCCGCCCGCGCCCGGCAGGAGCGCCGCCTCGGTCTCACGTGAGACCGAGGCGAGAAGCGCTTCGATAGGCGCGTTGGTCGACCCCGGATCGATGCTCTTTTTCAATTCCCAGTAACGCGCCACGCCGGCCGCGAACCCGTCGATGTCCTGCGCGTCGAGCGCTTCCTTGGTCGCCAGCGCCGACACCTTGAGCGCCTCTACGGTCCGCAGGATCGCGGGGTCGCGCGCGAGATAGCCGGAGACCACATTCTGCAGGATGTTGCGCGCCATGCGTTTCTGCCCGGTGAAGTAGAGCAGGCAGCGCTGCTTCAGCTCGCTGCCCTCCGACATGTCGAAGACCGTCCAGCGCAGCGAGACCGTCTGGTCCGGCCCCGGCTGCGTGCGGATCAATTTCACGCCGGGCATGATGCCGCCGACCTGATCCTGCCAGCCGCCGCCCGTGCACATCCGCTGTTCGAGGATCGACGTCATGCGGATCAAGCGGTCGGTGTTGAACGGCACGCCCAGCACGCGGTCGAGACAGGCGATCACCGCCGCGCCCAAGATCGAACTCGTCCCCATGCCCGAGCCTTTCGGCAGCGACGAGAAGATCGTGAGGTCCAGCCCGCCGCCCAGCGCCTTGAGCCATTTGGCCAGCGGCTCCTCGCGCCGCGACGGGCCGATCCCGGCCAGGATCAGCGCGGCCTTGGCCAGCGCCGCCCAGTCATGCGGGTCATGATGATCGAGCAGCTCGGCCGTGGTGCGGATCTCCTTGCGCTCGCCCAGATCGATGCTCGACAGGCGGATGCACCCCGCCGTGTTGAGTTTGGCCATCACCTGAACCGGATAGAGCCCGTTGAGCGTCACCGCAGCGTTGAGCACCGTACCGCCGCGCTCCGTGCAGATCGGCGGCGTGTCGGACCAGCCGCCCGCGAAATCGATGCGCACCGGCGTGGTGACCCACACCACCTGGTCGTGCAGGATCGCCGCCCGCCGCGGCAGGCGGCAGGGCTCGAAACTCACCGCCACCGCCGCCGCCACTTCAGACAGGCAGGAGGGCAGGGCGTGCGCGGCGATTTGAGTGTCAAACGCTTCGCTGATCATCGCCATCAGCCGCAAGATGCGCGCGCGCAAGAGCGGCTTGCCCAGCGCCGCGCCGTCCAGCAGGCCGGCAAGCTGACGCAACGCGCGTGCCGCCTCTTCGCCGGTGCGGATCTCGCCGCACACTTCCGCCGCCGGCAGCGCATCGTTGTTCAGCACGCGCTCGGCCACGTTCAGCAGATTCACCTGACGCCGGATCTCGGCGCGCACCGCCAGCAGACGCGCAGGGTTCACCCGGGGCAGCAGCTCGGCCAGGCTGTAGCGCGTTCCGCGGCGCGCAGCCCGTTCCGCCGGCCCTTCCGCGCCCTCTGCGGCGAGCCGCGCCAGCGTCATGGCCTCGGCCAGCACATCGTCCAACTGCCCCACGCGCCACAGCCGCGCGCGCCAGAGGCCGTCGCGCTCGTCGCCGCGCCACACGCGCCCGGGTCTCATCCCGGCGCGCGCCAGCACCCGCTCGATCGGCGTGTTCAGGAAAAGGCAAGGCCTCGTTGCAGGCGGGACGCCTGCGTTCCCGGTGGAGAACGGCGTTTTGAAATCGTCGTCGAGCCCATACGCCACGGCCGCCCAGTCGCGCGCGCCGACCGGCAGCACCACCAGGCCCGTGCCGGGCGGCAAGCGAACCGCCACGGTCGCTTCGGGGGGCAGGCCGGTGAGAATGTTCTCCCCTTCCAGTTCCAGCCCCGCGCACGCCGCGGCATGCACCGACTCCACCAGCGCGGCGCCCGTCGTGAACGGACACTCGATCCGCGCGTTGAACACAAACGCCCGACCGGTCTCGCCGCTGCCGGTCACGCACGCGCCGCTGCCGTTGGCGAAACCGTAGGCCTGCGCCGTGCGCGACAACCCCGAGAAGCCGGCCAACAGCTCGCGGCTGCTGCCGATGTGGAAAAATTCGCAGTACGGCACGATGTTGACATGGAAGGGGACCCCGCGCAGCGCGCGATAAAAGGCGCGCATGCGCCGCCGGTGCGCCGCATCGCGCCCGCGCGCCGTGACAAACCGCTCCAGATAGCGCGCCTCGTCAAAGCGCGGCGCGACAGCCATGGTCAGCTCTTCGTAAAGGTCCAGTGGCGGACAGCCGCCGCCGGTGATCGCGTCCAGCAGCCCCTTCTTCCCCCCCATTGAGCGTTGAGCGTTGAACGTTGAACGTTGAGCGTTCTCCCAGCCCTCCCCTTCAGCGTTCAGCGTTCGACGTTCGGCGTTCGATGTTCTCCCCCTCTCCGTTCCCTCCACCCCCGCCGCTTTCACCAGCCGCGCGCAGACCTCGGGTGTCAGGCTGACGAGCCCGGTATCCACCGCCACGTGGCCGAACGGATCGACCGCCCCGCACGCGCGCGCTTCCGGCTCGGAGGGCTTTTGCAGAAAATCAACGACCGGCACGCACTCCGTGCGCTGCGGGTTCGCGCCGAAACCGGACGGCACATACACGCCATGCCGCGAACCGCGCTCGACCGGCCCGAAGTAGGCGACGCCCGTGACGCCCGGCCGTGAAAAATCCACTGACGCATGGTCGAAGGTGAGCAGCACGTCGCCGGAGGTGATCAGCACATGGCCGCCCGCAGGCGCGGGCAGAGCCGACACCGTCCGCAGGATCAGGTCAAACAGTGCGAGCGGCTGTCCCGCCGGACCTGTCGCCGGCACCGGCGTAAACACCTTGCCCTGCGCCGCGTAGGCCGGCGTGCGCCGGCTGTCGCCGCCCGAATGGCAGATGAGGATACGCCGACCGGCAAAGGCCTCGACGCCCCGCCCGCCGGCCACTTGCGTCAACACGTTCAGCGTGGCGCCGAGCGACCCCACGCGCCGGCCGCCGGGATCGGTGATCACCCGGGTTTCGGTGTCCGGATGAATCAACCCGTTCGCGCGCCGCCAAGCGAGCTGCGCGCGATACCCGTCGGCCTGAGCCTCGTTGGCCGCGGTCAAAATTAGCATGTCAAAGTTGTTCGTCATGTCATGCCTCCATTTGGAGTGCGGCGGCTTGCCGCCGCTTTGGAAAGCGGGAGCAAGCTCCCGCACTCCATAACCCGCACATATAACCCATCTGTCTGTTCACCATACCCCCGTTTGGAGTGCGGCGGCTTGCCGCCGCTTTGGATAGCGGGAGCAAACTCCCGCACTCCACATACCGTACGCGCTACCCATCGGCAATTTCTTTGCCTTTACCCGGCCCGGCCTCGTTTGGAGTGCGGCGGCTTGCCGCCGCTTTGGATAACGGGAGCTTGCTCCCGCACCCCACATCAAAATCGTCTACCACCTGGACACTGTCAATCTTCATCCCGTAGATCGTCTGAACTTGCGCTGCTGTTGCAGCCCGTTCGAACCATGCCGCCGAACACCA
>JAGOBZ010000020.1 GCA_017999015.1 Kiritimatiellia bacterium | reverse complement strand
CCGAGGTCGGAGAGGTTGATGCTGACAGTGCGCCACGCTTTCAGCGCGGCCTGTTCCAGCACGATGAGCTTCTTCTGCCCCTGCGTGTCGTAGAGGTGAAAGGTGACCGGACGCGCGGGCAGCCGCTCGCGCGAGCTTTCGGTGTAGAGTTGGAATTCGAAGCGGTCGTACTCGGACCATCCCTGCTCGTCGGCGTCCAGACTCAGATACATGCGCGGCCAGCCGATGGGGTAGGCTTTCTCGCCGGCATGAAAGTCGACAGGAATGCGCATGCAGGCGACCGGATGCTCCCAGGCGCGGTGCGGCGAAAGGGTCACCTCGCATTCGGAGGGTGACCAGCGCTTGGGCGCGGCGAGGCCGTCCAGATAGCGGTATTCGATCGAAGGCTCCGAGCGGGCGAACAGCGCGGAGCAGAGGGCTCCGGCGATCAGGGCGCTGGCATGTTTCATGGCGAGTCCTTTCGTTTTGTGTCGGGAAAGAGGAGGTCGAGAAGGCGGCGCGCGACGGTCGCGCCTTCGGGCGGCGAGATGGCCATGTCGGGGCTGACCTCGATGACCGTGAACCGGCGCGTGGCGCGGTCGATCAGGAAATCGACGCCGGCCAGCGGCAGTTCCAGCCGGCGCACGATGCGTTGCGCGATGCGGAGCGCACGGGCAGGCACGTCGGCTGTGACGACATCGACCGTGCCGCCGGTGTGGTAGTTGTTGGTCAGGCGCACACGCACCTGCTCGCCGCAGGCTGGGATTTCTTCGGGACGGCGTCCAAGCTCCACGAGGTTGCGGCGCGTTTCGGCGTCCCACGGGATCAGATTGCTGGGGTCCTCGCGGCGGCGGGAAGCGTTGCGGCGCAGAATGAGCTGGCGCAGCGTGTGGACGCCGTCGCCGGTGACGGCGGCGGGCGCCCGGCGGATGGCGGCCGCCAATTCGCCGCCGACGAGGATCACGCGCAAGTCTTCGCCGGGCACGGTTTCTTCAAGCAGCACGTCCGGCTCGAAATGCCGTGCGAAGCGGACGGCGGCATGCAGGTCGGCGGGCGTGCGCACGCCCATCGAAACACCGCGGCCGCCCCATTGCATGCAGGGCTTGACGACGATCGGCGCGTGGTCGCGGAGAAAGTCCAGGGCGCGAGAGAGATGCGCATCGTCATAGACGGTTTGCGCCGGCACCGGGATGCGCTGACGCGCCAGCCATTCGTGGCAGGCGCGCTTGTGATTGACCAGGTGGTACGTGGCCGCGCCGACCCGGTCGGTGAGGGCGTTGAAACAACGCACGCATTCGCCGTTCCGACAGAGGTCGAAGATCGGCAGATCAGGATCTTCATTGATGAAGGTGACGCGGATGCCGCGGCTTTCGGCTTCATCGGTCAGGGTTGTGGTGTAGGGGGTGAGCATGCAGAAGGGAGGAGTTAGGAAGGAGAAAGGAAGGAGGAGGAAGATAACTTTCAACGCTCAACGCTCAACGCTCAACGATTAAGGTGGGGATGAGGGGAAGGTGTCGATGGATTGTTCCTGTTCAAGCCAGCCGTTGGCGAGTGTGTGCCGCAACTGGGCAAGGAAAGGGAAGTCGGGATGGGTGTCGATGAACTGCGCGAGGCGGCTGTGCTGGTCGTGCGTGAGGCGTAGCGGTCGTGCGCCGCGTGCCGGCGGCACATGGAGCGAGGTCGGCAGGCAGCGCGCGACCTGCTCGGCGATGCGGTACCCGTCGAGATCGGTGTCGCCCCAATGCAGGGCCGAGAGGCCGGCTTGGGCGCAACAGGCGAGCAGGGTTTTCACAGCGGCGTTGGGATAGCCTTCGGTATAGAGGGCGGCACGGCGCGCCTCAACCAGGCGGTGGAAGGGGGCGGCGTTTTCACTGGTGACGATGACCGGGCAAGGCGCTTCGAAACGGAGCGACTCGATGGTGCGCACGGTGCGCCAGGAGAGGATCGCGGCCTCGCCCCGCTGCCAAAGACGCAGCGGCCAATCCAGCCAGGCGCCGTCCGGCGTGCGGTAGGCGAAGGGCGCGAAAACGACGGCGTGTGTGGTATACGGATTCTCGATGACGCCATAGGCATTGAGCAGGGCGGTGGAGTCGCGCTGTTCGTCGCCGGCGTCCAGGCGCAACAGATGCTCGAACTGCTGGCGCCGCGCGCCGCCGCGAAGGGCCTTGCTGTCGTTGAAAAACTTTGCGCCGAGTTCCGAAAGGGTGATGCCCGACGGCGCTTGCCGCAGAAAGAGCAGCGCTTTGAAAAGCGCAATCAGGTCATCGGCGGCCGAAGTGGCGCTTCTGAAAAAGCGCAGCGCGGGCACCGAGTCGCGCAGGCTTGCGAGCAGCGCCTGCTCCTGCGGGAACAGCAGACTCAGCTTGCGCAGGGTCTGGTCGCGGCGCGCTGCCGGTGTGGGCGCCGCGCATGGCGGTTGCGGCAGCAGCTTCAGCCGTTCGGCGAGCGGCAGCCAGAGCTGGCGGTCGCGCAGGACAGGGTCCAGTTTGGCCTTGAGGCGGCCGTTTACCTCGCGGCAGCCGGGAAAGATCTCCTCCAGCGCGCGCCGGACCGCGCGGTCCGTCGGTACGTCGCCCAGCGTGAGCGAGGCCGGGATCGGCTTATCGGAAATGGCGTGGCGTGCGGCCCGCAGCAGCCAGGGGCGCATATCCGGACAACGGTCGAGCCGCTCTTGCCAGTCAGCAGGGGTCATGGGGAGAGGGGGACGTAAGGAGTTAAAAGTTAGGATTTAGGAGTTGGTTGGGGGGAAGGAAGAAGGAGGAGTTAGGAGGGAGGGGGTTGGGAATCATGCGGGGGGCGCAGAAAGTCACTGAGGCGCCGGAGGTCGTCGCCGGCCAAAGGACGTTCGCTCAGGCCGAGTACGGGCCAGAGGCAGCCGCGAACCAGCCAGATCAGGAAGCCGAATGAAGCGAGCGGGAAGACAACGCCGTTGAGCAGCTTGACGGCTGCGAGCGTGCAGACCGCGAACGCCACGTCCGAAATGGCATCCTTGGCATACAGTCCCAGTTCGGACAGTTTGTCCTTCAGCACGACCGCCTTCTCTTTGAGGTCGTCGGTCGCATGGAAGCGCTCCAGCGAGAAGACCTTGCCGATCTTCTGGAACGAGGCGCTGACCGACTCGCGCATGGGGGCGGTGGTGTGGCGGGCGAGATAGGCCGAGCCGGCGACGGTCAGCGGGATGATCAGCAGGAAGAGCAGGGCGCAGAGCAGGAAGATCGCGCCGAGGCGGTGCAACACCTGCCGGAGCGCCTGCTGGTTGGCGGCGAACCGGGCGACGAGGCTGTTGAGCAGAAAGACGCCCAGCGCAAAGGCCAGCAGCGGACCGGCGGTGGCACCGGCACCGCTCACCACGCATTTGACGGTCACCAGATAGACCATGCTGGCGAGCAGCAGATTCCAGGCGACCTCGATGTAGTCGAGCAGAGGCTGCAGCGAGTCGCCGGCCTCTATGGTCATGCCGGCCTTGGCGAAGACCGCGCCCGCCTCGACGTTCAGGGTTGATCCCTCCACGATGTCGGCGGCGGCTTTGGCAGCGCCGACCGGAATCATGAGGTGAAAGGTGTCCTTGATCGAAGCGTCGAGGAAGTCGAGATTGCGCTGTGTCAGCGGGGCGGTAAGGCGGCCCGTCCAGCCGGTCATGAGCCCCGAGGCGGTCAGCAGCAAGAGTGTGGCGAGAATGAACGGCGTTTGAAAACGTTTGAAAGTCGTCATGTTGTTCCTGTCGCCCCACAGAATCAGCGGGGCCTTTTGACCGGATCGATATTACGAGGGGTCATCCATTCACGCAAAGCGACGATATCCTGGCGGATATTATCAGTTTGCTCGGCAAGCTGCGACAGACGCATGTCCAACGAAAGCGTGGTGGATTGCTGTGAGCCGTCTTGTGTGTCGGGCGAAGTGCCCAGTGTGGTGTTGAGCGCGACGAACAACTCTTCGATCACATTGAGCCGTTGCGCAAGATCATCTACGGCCAAGACAAGCGTATCCGGTGTGCCGGTATCGGCAACACGTTTTTCCAAGTGTGAAAAAGACTGGTCCAGATAACGGGTGAGGTCGGCCAGATATCCCGGGAGCACTGAAAGCCGGGCTTGCGAAGAGGCGATCGCTTTCATGTCCAGGCGCGCGGCAGACAAATCTGTTTGCAGGCGGGCTGTGTTGTCTGCGACTTGGCTGCGGGCCGCGATAGACTCTTCCAGCACGGTCATGCGGCGGTTCAATGCCGTAAGCTGGTTGTGTACTGATTCCAACTTTTTGGCGAGGCTGTTTTGCGTGTCATCGGCTGAACGTTCCGTCTGGGGGGCGCGGCTGAGTGCCGCACGGGTGCGGCGCCCCTCCTCCCGAATGTAAGATCGGGTTGAGAAGACGGCGGCGCCCACGGTCAAGCAGGTGACAAGAGTGCAAAGCATCATTCTCATGCGTGTCCTCCTTGAAGCCGTGTCCACGCGGTGCCCTGAACGCTAAAAAAGCGGCGTACACACACTATCGCGCCAGCGCAACAATCTCGCGCACCGCTTGTTCGCCGAGGTCACCGTATTCGCCGATTAGAACGCCTCGCCGCGTCAATCTCTCTGCGACAAGCCGGCCGGCCTCGTCAGCATCCACGTTGTAGGCGCTCAAACGCGTCGGCACGCCGACGCAGTGGAAAAAAGCCTCCATGCGGTCGATCGCCTGCGTGGCCCGAACCGCATCCTCCCCTTGCGTGATGCCCCAGACACGCGCGGCGCACTGCGCGAGTCGCGGCAGTTTGCGCGCGAGCTGATGACGGTGCACGGCGGGCATGATCACGGCCAGAGTACGGGCGTGGTCGATGCCGTACAGCGCGGTCAATTCGTGGCCGATCATGTGCGTGGCCCAGTCCTGCGCCGCGACACCGCAACCGAGCCAGCCGTTCAGGCCGACGGTGGCGCACCACATCAAGCTGGCTCGCACCTCGTAGTCATCAGGAGCGGTTTTAACTTTTGGGGCCTCTTCGATCAATGTGGAGAGGACCGACTCTGCCATGCGCTCGGTGAGCGCCGCGCGCCCGATGGCACACATGTACTGCTCCATCACATGGGCGAAAGTATCAATAATACCGTTCTGGACCTGCCGTTCCGGCAGCGAAAAGGTTGTTTCCGGATCCAGAATCGAGAATTGAGGATAAACGTGCGGCGAGGCGAACGCCAGCTTCTCGCCGGTAGACTCACGCGAGATGACTGAGAAGGTGTTCATTTCGGATCCGGTGGCGGGGAGGGTCATGATCGCGCCCAGCGGCAGCGCGGCTTCAACCGGCGCGCGCCCTTCCATGATCGACCACGGATCGCCCGTGCCATAGCGGGCGGCGACGGCGATGAACTTGGTGCCGTCCAGCACCGAACCGCCTCCGACCGCCAGCAGGAACCCCGCGCCCTCTTTCTTCGCCAACTCTGCGGCCCGCATGCAGGTCTCGTAACGCGGGTTGGGTTCGATGCCGCCGAACTCAACCACGCTGCGGCCTGCAAGCGCGGCGCGTACCTGATCGTACACGCCGTTCTTCTTGATCGAGCCGCCGCCGTACGTGATCATGACGGTCACGTCGGACGGGATGAGGTTTTTAAGCTCGGAGATCATGCCCTTGCCGAATACGAGCTTCACCGGGTTGTAGCTGGTGAAAGAGGTCATACGGGGTTCCTTTCGTGCGCGGATCAGACCGAGAAGTTTAAACGGTAGCCGCCTTCTCGGACCAGCCAGGCGGCGTTGCCGGTGCCGTTGGCAAAGGTGTTTTTGAGCGGATCCCAGTCGAAACTCGCGTCACGGACATACGACATGTTGCAGAGGTGGCACAGGATGGCCGCGCGACCTCCGACATCCTCGTTGGAGCAGGCAGGTTGGCGCGATTTTGCGCAGGCCACGAAATCGGCCGGATGTCCGCCCCTGGTTTTGTAGAGCTTGGTTTTGTAGGTGCTGTCCGTGAGGAACGCCTTGCGTGCCTTGGCGAGCGCGCCGTCGAGCGATCCGCCGTCCTCTTTTTTGGTGAAGCGCGAGATCAACTCGGAGCCGCGGGTCATCTCGAATTTTCCGCGGTTGACCGAGACCGTGCCGTCGGTGCCGTGGAAGATCGTGCCGAAGAGCGAGAAGGGATTGTGCTTGAGGGTGATGCCGCCGGCGAATTCAAGCATGGCACCGGACTGCGCACGACCGCCAAGTTCGGCGTTGGCCTTGTCCTTTTCGGAACGCTCCGCGCGGATCACTTTAATCGGTCCGCTCGCATCCATGTCAAGACCCCACTGGGCGATATCGAGATGGTGTGCACCCCAGTCGCCGCAATAGCCGGAACCGAAAAGGTCATCCATGCGCCAGACCATGGGGAAGAAATTGTGGACGCCGCGCGGCGAGAGTTTATCGCTGTATTTGACAAGCGGAGCACCGCCGCACCAGAGGCTCCAGTCGAGCCCCGGTTCCATCTGGATATCTTCCTTCGGATCAACGTGCGGGCGCGAAGGTCCACCGAAGTTACACTCCACATGCTTGATTTTGCCGATACACCCGTTGCGGACGAGTTCGGCGGCGGTCAGGAATTCAAAGCTGGAGCGTTGCATCGCGCCGGTCTGGAGGATGCGCTTATATTTCTTTGCGGCGGCCATCACGGCGACAGCCTCGTGGATGTTGTAGGTCAACGGTTTTTCGCAATAGACATCCTTGCCGGCGGCCATCGCGGCGATCGTGATGTAGGCATGCCAATGGTCGGGCGTGGCGACGCAGACGAGGTCGATGTCCTTACGCGCGATGACCTCACGGAAGTCGCTGTACCCCTTGCAGTTGCCGGGCATGCCTTTGTCTGGATGGCTTTTGTAAAAATCATCCACCCGTTTGACCGCGTCCACGCGACGGGTGGTGTCAACATCACACATGGCGACAACCGATACCTCCTGGTGCAAAAAATTGCCCAGCAACCCGCGCGCCTGGATGCCGAAGCCGATAAAGGCCATGCGCGGTTTGTCATTGGGCTTCGTTTCAGCGGCCCAGATGCGTGAAGGAAGGATGAAAGGTGCACTTGCCAGTGAGGCACTTTTGATAAAACTTCTTCGTGACGTTGTCATGGTGGCCCTCTTTAATGGCGTTCGGCGAAACCGAACGGGATTGCTGGAGACGTTAGCATGTTTGACCGGGAAGTGGCAAGGAAACAGGTCATCGGTGGATAATCGCCAACCAAATACCTTCGTAATCCATGTGGTTTGGATTGATTTAGGCGGCCGGACAAGGTACGCTGTGGTGTTTGTTTTTTCCTATGAAGAGGAGGCTTTGCAAATGGCTTTAACGTTGTCAGATCTCAAGGGCAAGACAGTGGGCGCGTGCGTGTCGGGCGGTTTGGACAGCCGCACCATCGCCAAAGTGATGGTGGAGGCGGGCGTGAAGGTGGTGGCGTTCTCCGCCGATCTGGCGCAGCCGGATGAAAAAGACATCGCGGATATCAAGACGCGCATGGCGCCGTGCGGGGTCGATACGGTCATCGTGGATCTTAAAGAGCCGATGGCCGAGGCCTGTTTCCAGGTGATCGAGGCTCAGGCGATGTACGATGGCGGCTATTGGAACTCGACCGGCATCGCGCGCGCCGTCACGGTGCGCGGCCTGATTCCGGAGATGAAGAAACACGGGTGCACGGTGCTGGTGCACGGGGCGACCGGCCGCGGCAACGATCAGATGCGTTTCGAGCGTTACACCAATGTGCTGGATCCCGCGATGCAGGTCTATTCGCCGTGGCGCGATGCCGGCCTGCTGACGAGATTCGCCGGCCGTACGCAGATGGTCGATTATCTGGCGCAGTTCGGTATCAAGGCTTTTGTCGGGGCCAAGAAAAAATACTCCACCGACGCCAACCTGGCCGGCCTGTCGCACGAGGCCGAAGATCTGGAGAGCATGGAGACGTCGATGTTGATCGTCGCGCCGACGATGGGCGTCTGGCCGCAAAAAGCGCCGAATAAAATCGAGAACGTGACGGTGCGTTTCAGCAAGGGTCGGGCCGTGCAGATCAACGGCCGGGATGTGTCGCCGCTGGAGGCGATGCAACTCGCCAACGCGCTGGCCGGGCGCAACGGCATCGGCATGAAGCACGCGCTGGAGAACCGCATCATCGGCACCAAGAGCCGCGGCGTGTACGAGGCCCCCGGCATGGAACTGCTGGCCGCGTGCCTGCGCTATGTGTATCAGGCCACGCTCGACCGCCGCGCCGGTCTGCTTTTCGGCCAGCTTTCGAAGCTGGTCGCCGATCAGATTTATGACGGCCGTTACTTTGACCCCGTGACCCAAGCGGCGCGCGCCGCGATCGGGACATTCGCCAAGCACGCCTCCGGCACGGTGTCGGTCGGGCTGTACAAGGGCAACATTTTTTTCAATGCGCTTACCGGTTGTAAGGCGTCCATCTACAACGAGGCCGACTCGTCGATGGAGGCGAGCGACGGGCTCAACCCGGTCAGTTCGCAGGGCTTCGCTGAGGTTCAGAGTGTCGAGGCGCGTATGCTGGCGCGGGCTGGTCAGATCGTGTCCAAGTAAGGAAGTGGGTATGGCGAATCTCAAGGCTTCGTATCTCGGGCTCGAGCTGAAGAATCCGCTGGTGGTCAGCTCCAACCCGTTGACGGACAGCGTGGCGTCGGTCGCGCGTTTGGAGGCGGCCGGAGCCGCGGCGGTCGTCATGCGTTCGATCTTCGAAGAGCAGATCAATGCGGATGTGGCCGAGATGGTCGAGTCGCTCGAAGGCGACACCAGCATGGCTGCCTTGGAGTATCTGCGCGCCGATCTCCCGGGCCAGCTCGGGCCGGAAAAGTATGTGGAAAAGCTCAAGGCGATGCGCGCGGCCGTTAAGATCCCGATCATCGCCAGTATCAACTGCGTGAAGGCTGCGAACTGGGTGTCCTATGCCAAGAAGCTGGAACGCGCCGGTGCCGACGCGGTCGAGCTGAACCTTTATCACATGCCGGTCAATCCGGATGAGACCTCTGCGTCCGTGGAGGCGCGCCGGCTGACACTGGTCAAAGCGATCCTCGCCGAGGTCAAGCTGCCGGTCACGGTCAAGCTGAGCAGCCACTATACCTCGTTGCTCTCCTTCGCGCGCATGCTGGATGCGGCAGGCGTGCGCGGCATGGTGCTGTTCAACCGGTTTTTGCAGACGCGGGTCAATGCCGAGACGGAGTCGATCTTCTACGCCCCTGATTATTCGTCGCCGAGCGTGCTGCATTCGCAGTTACGCTGGACGGCGGTGATCCGCGACTGGGTGCGCGGCAGCGTGGCGATCAGCGGCGGCATCCATTCCGGCGAGGATCTGGCCAAGGCGCTGCTGGTCGGCGCGGACATCGGTTACGTCTGTTCGGTGCTGCATGTGCGGCGCGACCTGAAGGTGATTCAGGAGATTCTGGACGGCCTTTCTGCGTGGATGGCGCACAAAGGATATGGCGCCTTGCCGGCGTTCCGGGGCAAGCTGCGTGAAACCAACCTGCGCGACGGCACCGGTTTCGAGCGCATGCAGTATGTGAAGGCCGCCGCCAAGGTGTCGTGAGACGGCGCACACAGGGGCGCATCCGTGTTTGACGCGCATACCCATCTGCAGAGTCCGTTGCTCTCGGGCGTCCTGCCCCGGGTGATCGACGATGCGGCGCGTGCCGGGGTCACCGGCGTCTGCTGTTGCGCAACGATGCCGGACGATTGGTCGGCTGTGGCCGAACTGGCGCGGGCGCGCCTGCCGTTTGTGCTGGTGCCGGCGTTCGGCGTCCATCCCTGGCATGTGCAAGGGCTGCCCGCCGACTGGCCGGACCGACTGGCCGCGCTGCTCGACGCGCATCCGGTGGCGGCGGTGGGTGAGATCGGGCTGGACGGCCTGCGCGACGATGTGCCCGCAGCTCTTCAAGACGAGGTGTTCCGGCGGCAGCTCGACATCGCGGAACGCCTGAGACGTCCGGTCATCCTGCATGGTGCACGCGCTTGGGGCCGGTTGACGGAGCGGATCAAGCCTTTTGCGCGCCTGCTCCCCGGAGTCGTCGTACACGGCTTCAGCGGTTCGGCCGAAATCTTGAAGCAGCTTCTGAACCTGGGGGCTTATGTGTCGTTCGCCGGATCGGTCTGCAATCCCAAGGCCGCCAAGGTGAGGGCCGCCGCGCGTGAGATTCCGGACAGCCAGATGCTGATCGAGACCGACACGCCAGATATTTTCCCGGAGGGAGGCGTGCCTGCCGCGACGGGCGCGGACGGCAAGCCGGTGAACCAGCCGGCGAACCTGCGCCGCGTGCTGGAAGAGCTGGCGCGCCTGCGCAACACCACGCCCGAGGCGGTTTCAGATCTCTCCGGGGCCAACGCGCGCCGTGTGTTGCTGTAGCGGCTGCTGCGATTTCAAAGGAAGTTTTGGCGAGACGGCTTTATCCATAACTTGAGCGTTGAGCGTTGAAAGTTGAGCGTTGAAAGTTATCCCCTTGATCATTCGCGGCACGGCCGCGCGGCGGGCTTATCTGTCGCTTGACGGTGTCGCGCGCAGGGCGAGGCGGCCGCGGTGCGCGAAGTCGATTGCCTCGGCCAGGATGCGTGCGGCCTCTTGGGCGGCATGGAAGCCCATCGAGTTTTCTGCGGCGATGAAGTCCAGCCGCCATTGTGCGCGGCGGTGCAGGGCGCGGGCCGCTTCGAGATCGGCTGATGCGGTGCCGGTTCGCTGTGCGGCCGCGATCTCATGGATCAACGCCACGGTGACCTCTTCGGCGCGGAGCATGAGCGCCTGCGTGCGGTCTTGGATCGTTTCCACGCGCGCGACGAGTTCTTGCTCGGGGTGGCGGTGGCAGGTCTGGCAGGCGCGGGCGGGGTCGAGCAGCGGGCTGCGGACGTGGTGGCTGCTGACCTTGACCGCGCCTTCGCGCATGTAGGGCATGTGGCAGTCTGCGCAGGCGACGCCGCTGCGCGCGTGGATGCCCTGGCTCCACAGCTCGAATTCGGGGTGCTGCGCTTTCAGCATCGGGCTGCCGCTGTCGGCGTGTTTCCAATCGACATGGTGAACCTCGTCATAGTAGGCCTCGATCTGTTCGGCACGCAGACCGTTGTGCCAAGGATAGGTGAGACGCTGGTCGGGCTTCTTGAAGTAGTACTCCACATGGCATTGGGCGCAGACCAGCGTGCGCAACTCTTGGCGCGAGGCCTCGAGATTGACATCATAGTCGCGCACCCGTTTGCCGGCGCGCCAGCGCATGACGCTCGGCAGGTGCGGCAGAGGGGTGCCGTCGGCCTTGGCCAGTTCGCGCAGGCCGTTGAGCAGGCCGGGCCGGGTGACGCGCAGGCCCAGGGTCTTCGGGTCATGGCAGTCGATACAGGCGACCGGATGCTGGATGAGTTTCTGCCCTTGGTCGTCGGAGAGGGCTCGTGCCTCTGCGTAGGGCATGGCACAGACGGCCGCGAAGCCGCTCATGACCTGAGCCTGCAGGGTGTCGTCCGGCACGCCGGCCTTACGTCCCATGGCGCGGTAGGCGGGGATGATCGAGCAGTGGCAGTGCAGGCAGGCGCCGGGCTGGGGAAAGTCTTTGACGCGTACGGTTTCTTCCTGATCTTGCAGCATATAGGCGTGCCCGCGCTCTTCGCGGTAGTCGACCGCGAAGGCGTATCCTTTGAAAAGCACGCGCCACAAGGGGTCTGCGTCAAGCTTCTGGAACGCTTCACTGCCGCCGTGACGGGTGCGAGCCGTGTCAACCGTGCGCCGGTAGCTGTCGTATTGCCGCGGATAATTTTTGCCCCACTCGGCGGGATCGACCGTATTTTCGTCGAGTTCGGCGATCTGAAAGACATGGTTCAGGGCTTCGGCCTTGCGCGTCATGATGTTACGCCAGAGCGCGAGCACGCCGACGGTCAGGCCGGCGGCTGCGACGAACGTGAAGACATAGGCGGCACGGATGCGGGCGGCGGGCGTGGTGTTGACAGGATCAGACATGAGGCTCCTTAGGGTTAACGCGTGGGGCCGTGGCCCACACGGTCGTGGCAGCGCGCGCAGCGAAACGGTTCGTCCGCGGGGCGTGGTTTGGCAAGCATCTGTCCCACCAGATCGCCGTGACATCGGATGCAGTTGTTCTGCACGATGCGACGGCTTTTCGGTTGGGCGAGAATCGGCTCGTGGAAGTTTTGCAGGGTGAACGCCTTCGAATGATGATAGCCGTTCTCCGCCTTGGTCCAGTATTTGGGGATGAGGCCTTTGGGCACATGGCAATCATTACAGGTGGCGGCTGTGTGATGACTGGCCTTCTGCCAGCCGTCGTAGTGGTCACGCATGATATGACAGTTGGCGCAGACTTTGGATTCGTCGCTCAAATATGCAAAGGCTTCACCTTCGCGCAGCGTGAAACCGCCGGCGCCAAGCAGTACTCCCAGCAGGCCGACCAACAGGGCGCCGGGCGCGATTTCATGACTTCTCTGTTTCATGATTCAGCGATCAAGGTCGGGGTTCCGTCATTGGCTACACACATTTCCCCTCACCTCTGTCCCGTATTATATCGGGTTGGCCAAAGCACTGCCATCAGAAAAACGTCCCTGCGAAAGTCGAAAGATGGCTTGACAGACTGTGCTTCGGGATCAACACTTTCGTTTGTTCGGAATGCTGCTTGTTTCGGGTTACGGAAAGGAGTGGCCATGAAAACGAACGTCGCGTGGGTGGGTGGTCTCTTGGTGTGCGGGTTGTGCCGGCTGCCGGTCTCGGGAGCAGCCGAGATGCAAAAACGGGTTCCGGTGCGCTTCTCGTATGAGAGCGGCAACGGGCAGAGACCAGCCCCGCGCTGGCCGACTCAGACGGCGACGGCATGGAGGACTGGAACGAGGTTGCCAGCGGAACCGACCCGTGTGACGGCGCGGCGTATTTCCGTTTTGATGCGCTCACGCCGACACCGACGGCGGGCGGGTTCGCGGTACGCTGGATCGGGCGCGCGAACCGGCGTTACCGGTTGCACCGCCAGCTCAGCCTCCTGCCGGGAACGCCGGCAGAGGAGGTGACCAACGTGGTGCCTGTGGGCGGCATCGCGCCGTGGTATGTGGTGCCGGTGGAGGTTGCGGTTGCCGCCGAGCATCCCGCCGCGTGGTATCGCGTGACGGTCGACCCTGAATGATGTTTGGCTGGCGGTCGCGCGTAGACATGATTGGAATTCGGTTCGTCTCAGAAATGCCGGGGGCGTATCATGCTCTGGCCGTCATCACGATCACTCGCGCGCATCGGACCGGAGTGGCCTTGGCGACAAGCGCGCGGCGTCACGCCGGTGTGTCGCTTGAAGAGGTTTGCGAAGTGCTGCGACGAACAAAATCCGAGCCGTATGGCAATGTCGGTGACCGGCAGCGAGGTGGTCCGTAACAACTCGCGTGCGGCGCGGATGCGGCAGCCGAGCAGAAACTGGCGGGGCGGCAGGCCGGCCAGCATGCGGAAACGGGTGATGAAGTGTGCGGGAGCCATACCCGCCCGGCGCGCGAGGTCGTCCACCGCGTACTCGTTTTCCGGATGGGCCTGGATGTCTTTCAGCAAGGACTCTAGACGCGTCTCGCCGACCGGCACGGTATGGGCACGGGCCGCAATCGTCATCTCCAGCAGCAGGTCGAGCAGGGCGGTGCGCAGGCGCAGCGGGCGCAGTTTGTTCGCAGGTTCGTCGTACACCATGTGCAGCATTTGAAAAAGACGCTTGATACGGTCCGTGCCGCGGAAATGCCGGTGCGGCAGGTGCAGCAGGGCGAGACGCAGCGCGCGGGCTTCGGCGGCCGGCAGTTGCAGGAATGAGTCGCCGGAAGGCTCGACACGCAGGATCAGCCAATACAGGATCAACCCTTTAGGATGTTCGCTGACCGTGTGGCGCTCGCCGGGGAAGTTCACGAAGACATCTCCCGGTCCGACGCGGTAGGTTCTTCCACTGCACCCGAAGTTCAGCGTGTTGCGCACACAGGTGTGGATCTCAAGGCAACCCGGGTGCCAGTGCTCGGGTACATCGGGGCGGGGATTTCGGTAGTTGCAGTATCCCAGCATCGGTACGGCGGGAAGGCCCAACGGGGCGAGGTCGAGCACACGCCGCTCGGACGTGTTCATGTAGTCGAAACGCAGGTTGGATATGGCATTCATTTTGTGCGTAATCATACGATAGCAGGATTGTGAACGCAATAATAAGACGCAAATTGGTAAGGTGGCTGCAAACAAGGTCGTGTTAAGTGATGTGAAAGAAAAAGGGGTACTCATGTTGCAAAAAATCGTACAGACCAAGATCACGCTGAAGCGCGATTTCAAGCCGCCGATCACGTTGCTTCATGCGCTGAGTCAGGTGGTGCGCCCGAAGGATTCGGTGCTCGCGATCGCCTGGGAACGCGAAAACGGCTACGTCTCCCGCTACGATTTGCCGTTGCCGGCGCGTGCGGAAGATTTACCGGAAGTGGTACAGCTCGCGGAGCGGATCGTGAAGTTCCTGCTCTGGTCCTCCGGCGGTTGGCGTTTGATGCTGGCGGGGCCGCGCAAACTGTGCCAGTCGATCAAGCAGCAGTATGCCGCAACCGGTGCGCGGAAGTTTGACGTGACCTTCATGGAAGGGGTTTACGGACGCCCGATGGTGGTGGAACTGCGCAAGCTGAGCGAGATGCCGCAGGCGTACGAGCGTGCGCTGGTGATGGACAACCGCACCAACGGGTGCCGGCTGGGTTTCGACTTGGGGGCGAGCGATTTCAAGATCAGCGCGGTCCGGCGCGGCAAGGTGGTCTTCAGCGAGGAGTTCCCTTGGGATCCGCGCAATCAAGCCGATCCAGAGTACCACTACAGCAAGTTGAACGAGGGCTTGAAGAAGGCCGCAGCCAAGCTGCCGCGGGTGGACGCGATCGGCGGCAGCACAGCCGGCGTGGTGGTGGACAACCGTATTCAGGTGGCCTCGCTGTTTCGTGCGATTCCGCCAGAGCGTTATGCCGAGGCGCAGAACATGTTCCTCCGTCTGGGCCAGGAGTGGCAGGTGCCGATCGAGGTGGCCAACGACGGTGACGTGACGGCGCTTGCCGGTCTGATGTCGCTCGGCAAGAAAGGGATTCTGGGCGTGGCGATGGGATCCAGCGAGGCCGCCGGCTTTATCGACCGCAAGGGGTGTCTGACCGGGCGTCTCTCTGAACTCGCCTTTGCGCCGGTCGACCTGCATCCGGCGGCGCCGGCCGACGAGTGGTCGGGGGATGCCGGTGTCGGCGCGATGTATTTCTCACAGCAGGCCGTGAACCATCTGGCGCTGAAGAAGGGGCTCCGTTTCCCGGCTAAGATGGCATTGCCCGAGCGCTTGAAGCGCGTGCAGGAGCGCATGCTGGACGGCGACGTGACAGCCTTGACGATTTTTCAGAAGATCGGTCTTTATCTGGGTTACACGGTGCCGTGGTACAGGGAGTTTTACGGCTTTGACAGCATGATGATCCTCGGACGTGTGACGTCTGGCCCGGGTGGGGTCATGATCCTTGAAACGGCGCGGCTGATTCTTGCGGACCAGTTCCCGGAAATCGCCGATCAGGTGGAAGTGTTTATGCCCGACGAAAAGGCGCGCCGTGTCGGCCAGTCGGTGGCGGCCGCCACCCTGCCCATGCTGTAAATTGCGACTGTTGCGTAGAGAAAGGACGAGAGACTCATGAAGTTGACGAATGCGGCGGCGGATATCTTTGTGCCCGACGGTGCCCCGGTTGAGGCGGCACTGGCGCGCACGACCCATTTGGGGATCGGGGCGCATCAGGATGATTTGGAATTCATGACTGTACACGGAATTCTGGCCTGTTTCGGCCAGCCGGACAAGTCTTATTGCGGGGTGACCTGTACCGATGGAGCCGGGAGTTCACGTAGCGGGGTTTACGCCGCGTATACCGATGAACAGATGAAGAAGGTGCGGCGCGTCGAGCAGCGCACGGCGGCGATGGTTGGCCGCTATGGCGCCATCTTACAGCTTGACTTCACCAGCAAACAGGTCAAGGCGCAGGACAACACGCCGCTGGTTGATGACCTGTACGCGATTCTGATGGCGACGCATCCGCAGGCGGTCTACACGCATGCGCCCTCTGATAAACACGATACCCATGTCGGAGTGACGCGCGCCGTGATCGCTGCGATCCGCCGCATGACGCCGTCCGAACGGCCTCAAAAGGTCTACGGCTGCGAGATCTGGCGCGACCTCGATTGGCTCCCCGATGACCGCAAAGTCGTGCTCGATGTCAGCGACCGCGCCAACATCTCGGCGGCGCTTTCCGGGGTTTTCGATTCGCAGATTTCTGGCGGCAAGCGCTATGACGACGCGGTGATGGGGCGCCGCAAAGCCCATGCCACCTTCTTCGAGTCGCATGCCGTGGATTCCGCCACGCTGCTGACCTTCGCCATGGACCTGACCCCGCTCGTACACGATGACACGCTCTCGATCTCTGCCTATACCGCCTCGTTGGTCGACGCCATGAAGGCAGATATCGTGCGGCGGCTGGGGGAGGAGGAGAGGGGGTGAGGCTGTGAGACTGTGAGGCTGTAGGGCTGTGTGGATGTGAGGAGGAGCGGAGAAGGGGTATGGCGACTGCGAGAATAATGGACCAGGACGTGTTGCGTGACGTGTTTACAGGGTTCCAGGCCTGGGGGGATTTCGTGTGTGCCGAGCCGTACGGTTCCGGCCATATCAATGACACCTACCGTGTCCGGGTCAGTCTTGCCGGCACGCCCGCGCATTATCTGCTGCAGCGTATCAACCATGCTATCTTTAGGCAGCCAGACTGTGTGATGGACAACATTGTGCGCGTCACCGGTCATCTGCGGGCCAAGATGGCGGGGGCGGCCGATGCGGCTCGCAGGACGCTGACTGTCATTCCAGCGCTGGCGGATGGGCGCCCCTGGGTGCGCGATCAGGCGGGCAACTGGTGGAGGCTTTATCTTTTCATTGAAAAGGCGCGTACTTATGATGTGATTGAGAACGAGCGCCAGGCATTCGAGGCGGCGCGTGCGTTCGCGCGTTTCCAGAGCCTGCTTGCGGATTTGCCGGCGCCGCGGCTGCATGAGACCATCCCGGCCTTTCACAACACGCGCTCGCGCCTGGATGCGCTGGATGCCGCAATCAGGGCTGACGCCTTCGGCCGCAAGGCCGAGGTCGAGGCGGAGATCGCGTTTGTCGAAGAGCGGCGCGCGCGGTGCGGGCACCTGCTTGAGCGCCACGCGCGCGGCGAGATCCCGGAACGCATCACGCACAACGATACCAAAATCAACAATGTGATGCTGGACGACGCGACGGGCGAGGGCGTCTGCGTGATTGATCTTGACACGGTGATGCCGGGACTTGCGCTCTATGATTTCGGCGACATGGTGCGCTCTGCGACCGCTGCGGCGCGCGAGGATGAGCGCGATCTTTCTAAGGTGGGCAGTCGTATCGGGATGTTTGAAGCGCTGGCACGCGGGTATCTGGAAGGCGCGCAGTTCCTGCTGCCGGCCGAGCGCGAGGAATTGGTTTTTTCCGGTCAATTGATTTCGTTGACGATCGGCATTCGGTTTTTGACGGATTTTCTGTCGGGGGACGTTTATTTCCGCACCCATCGGCCGGGCCAGAATCTTGACCGGTGCCGCACCCAGTTTCAAATGGTGCGCAGCATGGAAGAACAGGCCGCTGAGATGGAGGCGATCGTGCGCGGGGTGCGATAAAGGGAGCTTGTCGGCATGGATGGGGATGGGCTATGATCCGAAGCGTTCATCAACACGGTCGCAAGGAGAAAATATCGTCATGAGAATCATCTTCCCGTCGGTGTGGGCTCTTGGGTTTTTGTGTCTGGCACTGGCGGCGCACGGAGCGCCGGAGTACCGCCAAATCCAGGCGCAAGAAGTGCGCGCGCGCGGCGGTATCGGGCACACGATGGCCAAGATCAACGCCGGGCAAGAGGTGACGGTGGCCTATCTGGGCGGCTCGATCACCGCGATGAACGGCTGGCGTAACAAGACGACAGAGTGGCTGCGGGCGACCTATCCCAAAGCGAGCTTCAAGGAAGTGCATGCGGCGATCGGGGGTACGGGCAGCGACCTCGGTGTTTTCCGTCTCGGACGCGATGTGCTCGCCCATGATCCCGATCTGCTTTTCGTGGAGTTTGCCACGAATGATGGCGGAACGCCACCGGATCAGATTTGGCGCAGCATGGAGGGCATCGTGCGGCAGACCTGGCGGCAGGATCCGCGGACCGACATCGTCTTCACCTATACGATCACAACTGCGTTCACCAATGACTATTGCAAGGGGCTTTGCAACCGCTCTGCGTCGGCCATGGAGCTTCTGGCCGACCATTATGCGATTCCCTCCATCAACTTCGGGCCGCGCGTGGCCGCGCTGATCAATGCGAATAAGCTGGTCATGGACGCCAAGGTGATCG
>JAGOBZ010000363.1 GCA_017999015.1 Kiritimatiellia bacterium | reverse complement strand
CTCGCACGACTCGGTCTCGACCGGCTGCTGGCCGTGATTGACAATCCGCACCGTCGCGCTCCGCGCGTAGGGTATCACCCAATAGGCCTCCCTCACGCCTTGCGTCGTCACCTCGGTCATCCATGTGCATCCGTTCGTCACGGTGCACCCCGTACAGAAAAAATCGCCGGCCGGCACATGCACCGCGCCGCGCTCGCCATCGACGTCCATTTCGAAATGCGTGCTGCGCAAGCCTTGGGGCAAGTCGGACGCGGTCAGTTTCAATCGTGTCAGACGGATCGCTCCGGGCCCCTTCAGCATGATCTCTCGCCGGCCCCCGCCCCACGACAAGTCACCTTCCATTCGATGACATGTATTCGTCGCCTGAACGAAGGGATGTCGCGCCGCTAAAGCCGTTGACACGGCAGCGAGTTGCGCACCGTAGCGTGTCACCCCGTCCGCAGGGAAACTCTCGACTGCCGTACCGTCTTCATACCGCCGGTAGTCGATATTGTAATAGAGCCGCCACGTCGGCGACTCCACCGTGATTTTACAGCGCTGCGCAAATGGGATCGGCAGATAGAGATTGTGCCCCGTATCTGTCGCCGGAGTATCAGGCGCCACAAACGAGAGCGGCGACGCGACCCAGCCCGTTCGGCCGACAAGATTCGTGAGCGGGCCTTGGATGAGCGGCACCGCTGCGCCGTCCAGATAGATGCGCAGGAAATGTCCGTCCCCATTGCCCCTTGTCGCCCAGAACCGGACAATGGCGCCCGGACCTTCACAATCCAAGAGCACATATTCCGTACGCCCTTCCACCTGCTCCACGCGCTGCCAATGGCTCCAATCCGTGTTGGCGTACCAATTGGGCGTGTCCGGCTCGACGGTCAACCGGTCATAACTGCTGGCATGCAGCAAGCGGTAAGGGTACGGTGCCAGACGCGTCAGCCGTTCCGGATCAGCCAACTCATCAAGCAGCGTTCCCAACGTGACCGTCTGCGCCCGTCCCAAGAACGAAACCCCTAGGCAGACCATCGAGCAAAACAGTAAACCGTGTTTCATCTCGGCGTGTCGCCCTCCCTTGCAAGCGCCGCCGCAACCACGCCGCAGATCCGCGCCACATCATCCCGTTCGAGTCCGGTGCCGGACGGCAGGCACAACCCGTTCGCAAACAGATGCTCGCTCACCGCCCCGCCGATCACCCGCGCCCCTTCAAACACCGGCTGCAGGTGCATCGGTTTCCACACCGGCCGCGACTCGACATTCTCTCGTTCGAGCGCTTCGATCACCCGCATCACCCGCTCACCCGGCCCGTTTTTACACTCGCCATTGCGACCACTCCGTGGTCGCAATAACGCCACCGTCAGCCACCTCGAGCACCTCCCGTACCCCGCCTCCGGCATGAGGCTCACGCCCGGCACCCCTTCCAGCCGCTCGCGGTACCACTCGAAAATCTGGCGCTTTTTCGCGAGAATCCTCTCCAGCGCCTCAAGCTGCCCCACGCCGACCGCCGCCACGAGATTGCTCATGCGGTGGTTGTACCCCAACTCCCGGTGCTCATACCACACCACCGGCTCGCGCGCCTGCTGTGCCCGTTTCCGTGCGCGTTCCACCACACCCGCGTCGCGCGACGCGATCATCCCGCCGCCCGAGGTCGTGATGATCTTGTTGCCGTTAAATGAATACACCGCAGCCCAGCCCGCATCCCCGGCATTCCGCGCCTTTTTGCGACCACCCAGTGGTCGCAAAGGTGAGGGTAAAAGCTCTGCGCCACAAGGGTGATTCCCCACTTGAGAGTTGAGAGTTGAGAGTTGAGAGTTGAGAGTTCGGTGTTCGGCGTTCGGCGTTCTTCCCTCCCCGCGCGCTTCCCCCATCGCATCCCCCGCGCGCGCCCCCGCCCGCCCCTCACCCGTTTTTACACTCTCCATTGCGACCACTGGGTGGTCGCAATAATCGGCTCCCAGCGCCTCCGCCGCATCGATAATCAGCGGCACCCCGTAGCGCTCGCACAGCGGCTCGATGCGCCCGTAGTCGCAGCACTGGCCGTAAAGGTCCACCGCCACCACGGCCTTGGGCATCCGCCCCTCGGCCGCGGCCTGCGCCAGCGCCTCCTCCAGCAGATCCGGATCCATCGTCCAGCTTGTCTCGTCGCAATCGATGAACACCGGCTCGGCCCCGCGCCGCACCGCCGGCGCGATCGACGAGATGAAGGTCAGATCCGAGCAGAACACACGGTCCCCGGGCCCGATCCCCAGCTCGTGAAAGAGCAAGTCAAGCGCAGCCGTACCGCTCGACAGCGCGCAGGCGTGCGCGATGCCGATCCGCTCGGCGAACGCGCGCTCGAACCGGTCCACCATCGGCCCGCACGGCGCGATATAGCCGGACGCAAAAGCCTCGTCCACCCTGGCCCGCTCGCTGCCGCCCAGCCACGGCGGCGACAAGAAAATCCGCTTGTTCATAAAGTTTCCTCACCACACGATGCGATGCAGCACACCGCGGCGCTCGAACGACGCCGCCCGGTCAAGAATCGCCTCAGGCACATAGCACCGGACCGGCGACACCACATAGCCGCCGTCCGGCGACGCGCGCAACTGCCGCAGGATCGCCTCGTCCGCTTCATTCTGCCAGAAGGACAGCCAGCGCCACGATGCCGGCAGCCGCCCCATCGCCTGAGCCGCCATCAGCGGCGCGACCGCCGTCGTATCCGCCCACACCACCATGCCCTCGGGATAACGCTCGCGCGCCACCGCTTCGACAAACCGCTCGGCCGAATCCTCGTTGTGTTTCCACGGGTACGCCCAATAGGCGAACTCGTCACGGAACGGCAGCACGCGCGACCGCGGCGGCAGCAGTCGCTCTGCCGCCCGACAGGTCACATGCGGCGCCAGCACGCTGCACGCCAGCGACAGCGCCACGCTCGCCGCAAACCACCCGCGCCGTTCACGCAGCACGCGCGCCGCGCCCAGCCCCGCCCACACCGCCAGCAGCCCCAGCGTCGGCAGCAAGAAAGTCGCCTGGTCCGGCACCAGATACCGCACCCAGAAAAGCGCATGTCCCCCCGTCAACGCCAGCAGCGCAGCCGGGAGCACGTTCTCCCCCTCCCCACTTGAGCGTTGAACGTTCAGCGTTGAGCGTTCAGCGTTCCCCTTTCCCACTCCTCCTTCTTCCCCAACTCCTAAATCCTCACTCCTAAATCCTAAATCTTCCGTAACTCCTCCTTCTTCCTTCCTCCTTCCTCCTTTCCACCTTCCTCCTTTCCTCCCCCGCCATGCCGCCAGCGGTACCACCGCCGCATACAGCCAACACGGATTCAAAAAACTGACGCTCGCCAACGCCATGTTCGACACCCAGAGCGGTCCTTCGCGCACATCCAGAGCCAGGATCTTCTGCTGAAACACCTCGCCGAACAGCGCGCTCCGGATCACCGCCTCCAGACTGCCGCTCGCCACCCCATAGCGCGCGATCGGGATCAGGATCGGCAGCGCGCCAAGCATCCAGAGCGCCGCGCACGCGCCCCAGTGCCACGCCTTGCGTCGGAACAGCAGCAGGAACAGCACCGCATAGACCGGCAGATTCAGCAGCGCGAAATGATGCACCCCGAAGTGGCAGCCGTTGAAAAAGAGCGCGCCCGCGAACCACGCGAACGACCGCGCCCGCAGCGCCCTCACCAGGCACGCCAGCTCCAGCATCAGCAGGGCCAGCGACCACGTGTAGACCTCCGCCAGCGTGCTCAGCCACCACGCCATGTGCGCGCCGCCCAGCAGCGCGGCCGCCAGACACCCCGCGCGCACCGACCGCGTGACGCCGTGCACCGTCAGCACCAGGACCGCCAGCGCCAGCGCCATGCCCGCCCCGCTCGACAGCGCATAGA
>JAGOBZ010000362.1 GCA_017999015.1 Kiritimatiellia bacterium | reverse complement strand
CACGCCCGCGGCCCGGCAGTCGGCGACGGCCCGCGATGCGTCCGCTGCCGGTTGGTCGGCCGCCGCCGACAAGCCCGCCGACACGCCGAGGAAAACAATGAGTCTTGAAGCTCGGAAAAAAATTCTGCCCCATTTTTTCATCGGATCGACGCCCTCAAGCCGCGCCTATCAACGGGGTGCCCGAACACACCGTTCCCCAGCGCCCATTTCCAGTACGGCACAACATGCACACCCTCGAGTTCTTCGTCTTCGGACCAGGTGACGACCAAACATCGGTAATGATAAAAAAAATACCGCTGCCTCTCAACATATGTCACTTACGGTTGCGCAGGCCGCCCAACACCCAGAGCGGCGAGGCGGTCTTTTCGCGGGCCAGCCGGAAGTAGCCCTCCTTGGCGGTCCTGACATCCTCGACCGTCACAAACGCATGGGGATTGTGCGACTGGATGATCTGCATCAGATCTGTCAGGTCTTTGCGCTTGGTCACGGTGAAGATCATCTTCAGCTTGCCGGACATGCCTTCGATATCGATCAGCGACGCGCCGAAGCCCGACCTGCGCAGATGCGCGATCAGGTCGGTGGTGTCGAACTTCGGCACGATGCGCACCAGCACTGTGCCCAGCGAGAGCCGCTCATCCAGCCTGATGCCGATGTAGTTGCCCACGCCGAAGCCCAGCCCGTACGCCAGATAGCACATCGGGTTGTCGATGTGGTTCATAATCTGCCGGATCGCCAGCAGCCAGATGATCACCTCGAAGAAGCCCAGGATCGGCGCATAAACGCGGTATCCCTTGGCCACGAAAATCACGCGCAAGGTGCCGATGCTGACATCCATGATGCGCGCGAAGAAAATCAGCAGCGGCACCACGAACCAGGCGAAGACCCACGACTCTATGAACGCTTCAGAAGCCATGACCGACTATTCCGTGCGGGATGTCTCGGTGATGCCGTGGACCTTGAAATAGGCCTCGGCCACCTCGTTGCCCATGTAGCGGCGCAGGGTTTTGGGACTGGACTGCGACAGATCCACCATGATCAGGCCGTCCACCACTGAACTGAAATCCGGATCGACATTGAAGGCGAGCAGGCGCCCGCTGAGCTTCAGATATTGGCGCAGCAGCACCGGGATGTCTTTGCCGTCGGGTTCGATCTCCGCGACATACCCCGCCACTTGGTCGATGTCGTTGAGATACTCGGTGTACTCCTTGAGGCACCACTCCGAACGCTGCGGCGGCTTGGGCGGGAACTTGGGCTTGACCAGATGCGCGAGATCGTCCGCCATGCAGGTCTGGCGCATCGAGGCGAGGATCATGCAGCGCGAGGCCTCGCGGTATTCATTGGTGATGCTGACCGGGCCGAAAAGCACGCGGTAATGCGGGTTGCGTCCGATGAAGGTTGAGATGCCTTTCCAGAGCAGGAAAAGCGAGGTGTAGGCTTTCTGGTACTCGGCGCGGATGAAGGAGCGCCCCATCTCAATGGCCGGCGGGATTTGTGCCATCAGCCGGTCGTCGAACTTGAAAAGCGTGCGGGTATAGAGCCCTTTGACGCCGTGCTCGGCCAGAATCTTGTCGGTCAGGCCGAGACGGTAGGAGCCGACGATCTCCTGGCGGGCGGTGTTCCACATGAAGAGGTGGTTGTAGTAGTCGTCGAAGGCGTCGAGGTCGATCGCATTGCCGGTGCCCTCGCCGACGCCGCGGAAGGTGATCTCGCGCAGGCGGCCGATCTCGCGCAGGCAGGCGGGAATCTGATTCGCGGCCGCGACATAGACCGCAAGGTCGCCCACTGCGATCAGTCGGCTGGCCTCGGGCAGCCGCGCGATCTCTGCGGTCAGCACGTCAGAGGGCACCGGCGCGATGATCGGGTCCGGCGGCATCATCGGCGGATGAAGCGTGATGAAGCGGCGCGTGCGGTGGGTCTCGCGCTCGGCCAGCAGGTAGGAGCGGAAGCGCATGTACTTGATGAGCTGCACGTCATCCATGGAGAACGGCTCCAGCGCCTTGGCCGTGAGCGCGGTGCCGATGCGCAGGGTGAGCGTGTGCCCCTTCTTGTTCGCGATGTAACGCGGCAGCAGCAGGGTGCGGAAGCGAGGATGAATGAGGCCGATCAGATTGAAGAACACGCCATTGTGACCGGGAAAGTACATCGGCACGACCGTGGCGTTGGTCTTGCGCACCAGCGCGGCGATGCTGGCGCTCCAGGCCGGATCGCGCACGCGCAGTGTGCGGCGGTCGAAACTGGAGACCTCGCCGGCCGGGAAAACGATCAGCAGATGACCCTCTTTCAGCCAGGTCAGGCTCTCTTTGATCGGACGCAGGTTGGCTTTGGCCGCATTCTTCGAAGCGAACGGATCGACAAAGATAAAGTCGTCCCGCATTTCGGGAATCGCGCCCAGCAGAAAGTTGGCCATGGCCTTGATGTCGGGACGCACGCGGCGCAGCAGCGAGAGCAGGATCACGCCCTCGATGCCGCCGAAGGGATGGTTGGCCACCACGACCACGGCGCCCTCTTTCGGCACGCGCCGCAGTTCTTCCTCGGTGAAATCGACTCGCACCCCGGTCGATTGCAGCGCGCGGTCGCTGAAAGGAATCTCTCGGGGCATCTTCCAGGCGCGCGCATAAATGCGGTCGCAGCCGCGCAGGCCGCTGAGGCTCTCGACCGGGCGCTTGATCAGCCGCACCAGCAGACGCAGCAGCCGCGTGTGAACCTTGTGCACGGGCAGTTCAAAAATTTTCGGAGCTTCAGACGGGGAGGGGTCCATCGGATGCCTTCTCCTGTAAAGGATGACGCGACAGGGCGAGCACAAAGACGAGCGGCAGGCCGAGCCCGCGCACCAGCAGCGGATGCCACACGGCAGCGGCGGCAAAAGCCGCCAGCGCCGCGGCCGCGCCCGGCCGCCGGGTCCTGTGCGCCGCAACGGCGGCGGTGGCCAGCAGTGCCCAGAAAGCCAGCAAAGCCGGCAGGCCGCAGGTCGCGCCCAGCACGAGATAGAGATTCTGGATGTCGGGTTCTGCCGGGCCGGTGGCGTTCGGCACCTGTCCGTAGAAAGGCCCCACCTGACGCTGATAGTTGCCGGGGCCCACGCCTAACCAAGGATGGGTGAGGATCATGCTGGCGGCCGCCTGCCACTCGGGGTAGCGGCGGGCAGGCTGCCCCGCGCTGTCGTAGAGGGCGACCGACTCGAAGTGGCACAAGTCATTTTCGCGCGGCAGGCGCGGCAGCACCGCCGCCTGCCACAACACCAGCGCCGCCGCAACCGGGATGAATGTGCGCGCGCCGCGCGCGGCCGCCAGTGCGGTCACCGCGATGACCACTGCCCAGTAGGCGGCGCCCGAAAGGTTCAGCGCCAGGCCGGCCAGCAGCAGCAGTGCGCAACCGCCGCGCGCCACGATCCCGCGTGCGCCGCCCAACGTACCGGCGGCGGCCAGCGGCAGCGCCAGCGTTAGGAAGCCGCCCAGCACGTTGCGGTTCCCGAAGGTCCCGCCGACCAGCAGCGGGCTCTGCCAGCCGCCCAGCACGTTCACGATCACGTCCAGCGTTTTAGGTTCGGCGAACCGGGCGATCGAACGGTGCCCCTCCGGCGCGACATATTGCAGCGCGGCCAGCGCCAGTACCGCTGCGGTCACTGCGCCCAGTATCGGAAAGAGCGGCAGAAGGGCACGGTGCGAAGCGTCAGCCGTCATGCCGTCGCGCTCGCGCAGGAAGGCGGTGAAGACCATGGCGCCCACGATGAAGTACTCGATAATCTGCACCAGCTCTTTGAACGCCTCGCCGCGGTCAACAGCCGTGCAGGCCGCCGCGCCGACGCAGACGGTAAAGAGCAGATGCGTCCAATGCGGCCGCGCCGCCCAGAGCCGGCGCCAGCCGCGCGTCAACAGGATGTCGA
>JAGOBZ010000361.1 GCA_017999015.1 Kiritimatiellia bacterium | reverse complement strand
GCATTTTTGCTAAATTATTTGTTTCTTGTCCGAGACAGGACAGACACGAGTGGTACGTCCCGGTCGGGTGACCGGTCCCGCTGCCCTCACAAACAGTCACAGACTAACCCAAAAACGTCAGCCGGACATCGCGGCGCCGCAACGGCGCGCAACGTGCTTCGCACAACACCTCCGGCGGACGGGAACACAACTCACATGGCAATCCGTAAACCCACGGCCGCAACACCCAAGACCGGTCCGATGTATGACGCAATGGCGGCAGCGCTGGACCAGACGATGAATCAGTTCACGGCCGGCTCCATCATCAAGGGTACGATCAGCGGCATCAAAGGCAACGAAGTTTTCGTTGATATCGGTTACAAGTCGGAAGGCGTGGTTCCGGCCAACGAGTTCGAGGACGCCACCCTGATCAAGCCGGGCGACGTGATCGACGTGCTGCTGGAGCAGCTTGAAAGCGACTCCGGCATGGTGGTGTTGAGCAAGTCCCGCGCGGACGACAAGCTGCGCTGGGATGCGGTTCTGGCCAAGTATACGGAAGGCGGCGTGGTCACCGGCACCATCCGCAGCAAGGTTCGCGGCGGCCTGATCGTGAGCGTGGACGGCGTGGATGCCTTCCTCCCCGGCTCGCAGGTCGATGTCACGCCCGTGCACGACCCCGATCCCTATCTGGGCACGACCTGCGAATTCAAGGTCATCAAAATCAGCAACGAGCGCCGCAACATCATCGTGTCGCGCCGCGAGCTGATCGAAGAGCGCATGGCGGACAAGAAGCGCGAGTTGCTCGGCACCATCGAGAAGGGGCAGCAGCGTCACGGCCGCGTCAAGAACATCACCGATTTCGGCGCGTTTGTGGACCTGGACGGGCTGGACGGCCTGCTGCATATCACCGATATGAGCTGGGGCCGCATCAAGCACCCGAGCGAGATGCTCAAGGTCGGCCAGGAACTCGACGTGATCATCCTCGACGTCGACATGGACCGCGAACGCGTGTCGCTGGGCCTCAAGCAGGCCACGCCGAACCCGTGGGACAACATCGGCGGCACCTTCCCGGTCGGCAGCCGTCTGCGCGGCAAGGTGGTCAATCTGGTGCCTTATGGCGCGTTCGTCGAGATCGAGCCCGGCATCGAAGGTCTGGTGCACGTCTCCGAGTTCTCCTGGACCAAGCGTGTGGCCCGCGCCTCTGACGTGCTCAACGTCGGCGATGAAGTTGACGTGGTGGTGCTCAGCATCGACGCCTCCAACCAGAAGATCGCACTGGGCATCCGCCAGACCGAAGCCAATCCGTGGGACACCGTGCAGGACCGTTACCCGGTCGGCAGCCGCGTGACCGGCAAGGTGCGCAACTTCACGACCTACGGCGCCTTCGTCGAACTGGAAGAGGGCATCGACGGCATGATCCACGTCTCCGACATGTCGTGGACGCGCAAGATCAACCACCCGAGCGAAGTCCTCCAGAAGGGGCAGCAGGTCGACGCGGTGGTGCTCGAGGTCAACCCGTCCGACCAGCGCATCAGCCTGGGCCTCAAGCAGGCCAGCGACGACCCGTGGAACACGATCACCAGCCGTTACGCCATCGGCCAGATCGTCAAGGGCAAGGTCTCCAAGATCGCCTCCTTCGGCGCGTTCGTTGAACTTGAGGACGGCGTGGACGGGCTCGTCCACATCTCCCAGATCAGCGACCAGCACGTGGAGAAGGTCAAGGACGCCCTCAAGGTCGGGCAGGATGTCGAGGCGCGCATCGTGAAGATCGACCGCGACGAGCGCCGCATCGGCCTCAGCATCAAGGCCGTCACCATGAACGAGAGCCAGATCGCGGAGCTGACGCGCGACCTGAGCATCACGGACCTCAAGCCGGGCGAGAACCTGGTGGGTCTGGCGGCGGCCTTCGACGACGCCTTCGCGCAAAGCGAAGAGTGGCGTCCCGGCGCCGAGTAAGCCATACGGGGCGCCTGGCAACAGGCGCCCCGTCTTTTTTCAGAGATGTCCGATGGAATCGACCGAATCGACCAAATCGATTTATTCGATTCTATCGATTTACTCGATTACACATCGCATCCCATGAATATCCTTGACACCTTTAAAGCCCGTCACCTGTTCGAAGACATGACCAGCCCGGAACTGGCCAAGGCGCTGGACTCGCCGCTGACCGTCTACGCAGGCTTCGACCCCACCAACGACAGCCTGCAGGCCGGTAACTTTGTGACCATCATGGCGCTGGCCCATCTGCAGCGCGCGGGCCACAGGGTCATCGCGCTCGTCGGCGGCGCCACCGGTCTCATCGGCGATCCTTCCGGAAAATCCAAAGAGCGCAATCTCCTCAGCGCGGAACAGGTCGAGCGCAACCTCGTCGGCATTAAAGAGAACCTCTCGCGCTTCATCGACTTCAACCCGCAATCCCCCAATCCGGCCATCCTGGTCAACAACTACGACTGGTTCAAGTCGTTCACCTTTATCGACCTGCTGCGCGAGATCGGCCGCTATTTCCGCATGGGCGTCATGCTCAGCAAGGACAGCGTGAAGAAGCGCATGGAGTCCGACGACGGCATGAGCTTCACCGAGTTCTGCTACCAGATCCTGCAAGGCTACGACTTCTACCACCTCTACAAGACCTACGGCTGCACGTTGCAGCTCGGCGGCTCGGACCAGTGGGGCAACATCACGGCCGGCACCGAGCTGGTGCGGCGCATCGACGGCCGAGAGGTGTTCGGCATGACCTTCCCGCTGGTGTGCGACAGCACCGGCAAGAAGTTCGGCAAGAGCGAGGGCAACGCGATCTTCCTGGACGCGCGCAAGACCCCCTATTACGATTTCTACCAGTTCTTCCTGCGCACGATGGACGCGGATGTCATCCGCTACCTCAAGATCTTCACCTTCCTGCCGATGGCGCGTATCGCGGAGTTGGAGCAGGCGGTCGCCGCCGCGCCCGAGCGGCGCGAGGCGCAGCAGGTGCTGGCCGAAGAACTGACCCGCACGGTCCACGGCGAGCAGGGCCTCGCCGTGGCGAAGAAAGCCACGCAAGTTCTCTTCGGCGGTTCGCTCGACGGCCTTGCCGCCGCCGACCTTGAAGCGATCTTCGCCAATGTCCCCTCCGCCTCCCTGCCGGCCGCCGAGGTGCTCGGGAAACCGGCCTTCGAGGTCATCGCCGCCGCCGGCATGGCCGCCAGCAAAGGCGAGGCGCGCCGCCTCGTGCAGCAGGGCGGTCTCAGCATCAACAATGTGAAGGCGGGCGGGCTCGACCGTTGTTTCGCGCCGACCGACCTGATCGAAGGCCGCCTCGCCGTCTTGCGCAGCGGCAAAAAGAGCTTCTTCCTGCTGCGCGCCGAATAACCGCTCCGCCACCTCACAAACCGCTTACGACTCCCGCCTATGACACCCGCCTGGATCAGCCTGACCGTATTCGTTCTCTGCTACGCGCTCTTTGTGATTCTGCCGAACCACCGCTCCTGGACCGCGTGCGCCGGCGGCCTGCTGACCGTGGCGACCGGTGTGCTGACCTGGCAGGAGGCGCTGGGCGAGAAGATCAGTTGGAACGTGATGGGGCTCTTTTTCGGCACGCTGATCCTCGCCGAGCTGTTCCTGCTCTCCCGCGTGCCCGCCGTGCTGGCGGAGTGGCTGGTCGACCGCTCGAAATCCACGCGCGTCGCGATGCTGTCCTTGTGCGCGCTCTCCGGCCTGATCTCGATGTTCGTCGAGAATGTCGCCGTCGTGCTGCTGGTGGCGCCGGTGGCGCTGAGCCTGGCGGACAAGCTCAAGATCAGCCCGGTGCCGCTCTTGATCGGCATCGCGGTCAGCAGCAACCTGCAGGGGACCGCCACGATGATCGGCGACCCGCCGAGCATGATCCTGGCCGGACACCTGCGCATGGGCTTCTGGGATTTCTTCGCGTATCA
>JAGOBZ010000360.1 GCA_017999015.1 Kiritimatiellia bacterium | reverse complement strand
CCGTGATTTTCATGTTTCTTGACTCCATCCGCATCCAACCGGTCACGCTGAAAAGTGAACAGCAGCGAGGCCAGCATGGCCACGCCCCCGATGACATAGGCAGCCGCCATCAGTTTAAAGCCGAGCTGCATGCCCGCTTCCGTGCCGATGCGCTTCATGTGGAACCCGACCAGCCACGGCCCCACCGTACCCCCCACAAGAAAGCCGGTCATGGTCAGCAGCCCGACCGCCGTCGCCCGATACCGCGCCGGGACCACATCGAAAAGCGAGGTGTGCGTGTTGATCTCGAAAAGCCCGCGGAACACACCGTAGAGCGCGCAGAAGACCCAGACCATAACGACCGCCGTTGAAGTCCCCACCATGTACAGCGCCGGGGCGCCCAGCAGCATCGCCGCTGCCTGCAGGCGCAGCCGGAATTTCGGGTCGCGCGTCACAAAGCGGTCCGTGATGAAACCGCCGCACAGGATGGTGATCATGGCCGCGACCACATGATACGTGAACGCCCCGCTGGACTGGGTCTTGCTCATGCGGAACAGGCCCTCGGGGTCCTGCAAATATTTCGGCACCCAGAACCAGTAGATGTTGTTGACGAAAACAATCGCCGTGAACGCGACCGTCAACAACAGCGCACTGGGTATCCGGACCAGCGCGCGCACGGATTCCAGAACCCCCGGCTTGTCACGCGCACCCGACGCCTCCGCCTCGTCGTGCGGCGCGTCCTTCAGCCGGAAGATCGCGACAAAGCCCAGCAGCACACCGAAGAGCCCGAACGCGGCAAACGACCAGCGCCACCCCCAATGATCGGCGATCAGCGCCGCCAGCACCCCGCACGTCATCACACCGATGTAGAGCGCCGACTGGTGGACCGACATCGCCACCGCGCGCGTCTCTTTGTGGAACGAGGCGAGCAGCGAGTACCCCGAGGGCGCATACATCGCCTCACACGTGGCGGAGGTCACGCTGTAGAAGAGCACGAGCGTGAAAAACCCCACGGAGGCACCGGCCAGCGCGGTCGCCGCGCTGCCGATGATCAGCGTCCAGGTGATGATCCACTTGCGGCTGTAGCGGTCACCCAGAATCCCTGAGATCGGGATCATGATGCCCAGCACGATCGACAGGCAGGCCGGCACCCAGCCCATCAGCTCATCCGAGAGCCCCAGGTCGCGCTGCACGTCCGGCACCACGATGCCCAGCACCGCGCGGCCGGCCTGGTGCGTGAAAAAAGCGAGTGAAAGCCACAGCAGCAGCTCCCACTTGTAGGTTTTCGGTGTTTTCATGATTGTGTTGTCAGACTCGTTAGGACAGTCAGACGTGTCAGACCCGTCAGACACGTCTGACACTCTCTAAAAAAGCCTCACACATCCACATCCACCGGCATGTGCTGCGCGCTGCAGCCGGCATCCACCACCAGGCGCTCACCGCAGATGTTGCGTGACGCGTCAGACGCCATAAAGGCCACCGCCTGCGCAATGTCGTCGGCGGTCGCCTCGAGGCCGATCGGGCAGTTCAGCCGGCGGCGCTTGACCTTGTCGTCCGCCAGTTTCTCCCAGCGGTCGGTGAAGATGTAACCCGGCGCCACCATGTTCACGCGGATGCCTTTGGGCCCCAGATCCACGGCCATCGCGCGCGTCAACGCATCCAGTCCGCCCTTGCTGGCCACGTAGGCGGTGCGGTTGCGGATCGCGCGCGTCGACACGTTCGACCCCAGGTTGACGATCACGCCGCGGCTCTCCTGACGCAGCATCATCTTGACCGCCTCCTGCGACACCTGGAAGGTGCCCATCAGATTGGTCTTGATGACCGACAGAAAATAAGCGGGATCCATCTCTTCAAAGGCCGGCCCGATGCCTTGGTTACAGGCGTTGTTCACCACGATGTCAATCCGGCCGAACTTCTCCCGGATCACGCGGAACATGGCGCGGACCTGCTCAGTGTCGGAGATGTCGGCGGGCGTCTCGGTGAACCCGTCCAGCCCCATCGCGCGCAGCTCGGCCGCGCCTTTGGCCGTGCTCTCCGGCGTGGAACTGCACACGCAGACGTGGGCGCCCTCGCGGATAAACAACGCGGCGATGCCGACGCCGGTATTCCGGCTCGTTCCGGTCACCAGCACAACTTTGTCTTTAAAACGCATGGTCATTCTCCCCGACCCGTTCCGCCCCGTTTCGGCTCGAAACAGCCCGGGTCGAAGCCGGCTGTTCCAAGTCGCCTCTCGGCTCATTTCCCGCTGCGGATCTCGTACAGGCTGTAGCCGACCTCGCGGATACCCTTGATCGTTTCCGGATAAGGCGTGTTGCAGCAGTCCACAAACCCGACCTGGAAATTCTCTCCGTCAAACCGGCCGGTCGTGGCCTGGTCGCCGAACTGATGCCAGTGCACGCCCACCACGTTCGCATGCTTCAGCGCCGACGTCACATACTGCACATAGACCCGGCCACGCTCCTCCTGATTCTCCAGTTTGATCAGGCCGGGGTGAAAGAGGCCGCGGTCCAGCGCCCCGAAATGGAACTCGCCGATGATCACCGGTTTATCGACGCCTTCCGGCAGTTTGAAATCTTCGAGATGACGCGCGTAGATGTTATAGCTGACCAAGTCGCAGTGCCGGGACGCCACGCGCACCGCAAACTCCGGCCCGCGTCCGGCAAACCGGCAGCCCATGTAGAGCTTGTTCGGTGCCGCAGCCTTGAACTCCTCGCGGACGTTCTTAAAGTAGGCGTCGGCGATCTCCAGCGTGAACGCTGCGAGATCCTGATTCGCGCCGGCCCCCGGCCGCTGGCAGACGGTGAGAAACGCCTCCCAGTCCGCATACGTTGTCCCCCACGCCGCATTGAGTTTTTCGACGGTGCCGTACGCCTTTTGCAGGCGCTCGCGGAAGACGCGCTTGGCCGCCTGATCCGCCGGCGACTCCAGCGTCCACGCCGCCAGATCCGTCTCGCCGCCCCAGCTCAGCTCGTTATCCACAAAGAAGCCGAAACACCACGGATCTTCCATCTCGGCCTTGTGTTCGTTCATCAGCCGCCTCACGTCGGCGCGGAACGAAGGATCGAACGGATCGCGGAAGGGCCACCAGCCGTCATGGCTGCCGGCGATCGGCTTCGACTTCAGCTCGAAACGGTCGGTGTAGGGCGTGCGGTCCATCAGGCAGATTTTTTTGTCCGAGCTGTTGGCAATGGTGTTCATGCCCCAGCTCCGCAGCCGACGGTGCGCCAGGTCGGCAAAGGCCTCGTAATAGCCCGGCCCGTATTTGCGGTAACAGTTCGCCGACGAGAAATCGTAAGTCCGCTGAATGTTGCGCTTGACGTAATACGGATAGAGCAGCTCGTCGCGCGTGGTGTAAAACTTTGCGAAGGGAGAATCGGGGGCAGGCAGATCCGTGAAATAAAACTCGCGGTTGTCGAGCGGCGTGATCGCCGTGGAGGGCGTCACGCGCACCGGCCCGTGCGACCAGTACAGATACCCTTCGGGATCCACCATCCACCACACGCCGTCAATCTTCTCCACGCGGAAATGGCCGGTGGCCGCGCGCCGCGGCCCGCCGGCCCAGCCGCCGAACCGGCTCCAGCCTTTCGGCCCCGGATGAGCCGCCAGGTCCGCCTCTTCGCTACGCGCCGCCGCCTTCAGCTCTTCGTCGGAATGGATCTTGCCCGGCCACTCTTTGTGCTTAAACTGCCCATACCCGTCAATGAAGGGGAAAAACGCTTTCTCGGTCAGCTTCATCCACGCCGGCGCGTCCGCGACCGGCCCGGCATGCGCCACGATGCGCCGGAGGCCCCACTTCCAATCCAGCTTGTTCTGCCGCATGTACACCGCCACGCCGACCACGCGCGCGGCATCCAGATCGGCCACCACGCCGGTCGTCTGAAACGGCGTCGCGCGCATGCCGGTCAACTTGCTGCTGATCGCACG
>JAGOBZ010000359.1 GCA_017999015.1 Kiritimatiellia bacterium | reverse complement strand
GTCGAGCCAAAAAAATCGGGCCCTGAGTTCGACGCCGGCATGGATTTCAGGTTCCGATACGAGTACAAAGACAACTGGATGGAGAAGGGCAAGACCTCGATCGATACGACGTACGACGATCAAGCGCGATTGAGAACCCGCGTGTGGGGGAAGGCTGATTTTGCGGAGGATCTCGGGGCTTACCTGCGCCTGGGCAATGAATTTCGCGACTACCGCAACAGCACCGGAAACAAACACAAGAACGAGTTTCCGGATGAATTGTATATCGACAATCTCTATCTCGACGTCAAGAACATCCGCGACCGCGTGGACCTGCGCATCGGTCGTCAGAACATTAAAGAAGGGCGCGGCCGCATGATCAGTGACGGCACCGGCGGCGACGGATCGAGGACCGAGTATTTCGATGCGATCCTCGCGAAGGTCAAGATGCTGGAACGCAGCGATATCGATCTGATCGCCGTCTGGAACCGTTATCGCGACGATTGGACGCTTGGCAATCCGCATGACATCTACGACCAGACGAAGATCAAGAGCGGATCGCCGTACTCCAAGATGCACGAGAAGGCGCTGATGGCCTATCTGCATTATAACGAGGTCGAAAACATCCCGATGGAGTTCTACTGGATCTGGAAACAGGAGACCCGGTTCTACGACAAAGAAACGCGCTATCCGGGACGGGATTTCCACACGTTCGGCACACGCCTGATGCCGCGCTTTTCCGACACGCTCTCGGCCGAACTCGAATCCGCTGTGCAGCTCGGGCAGATCGACGGACAGTCGGGTATGGAAGGCCGAAACATCGCCGCGTGGATGACCTATGCCGGCGTGACCTACGCGCGTAACGAGTGGGCCGGCAAGCCGCGCCTGACCGGCGCGTTGCTCTATCTGTCGGGTGACGACGACAGCTATTACAAGACGGCTGACGGGGGCACCGCGACCGGCTGGAACCCGCTCTTCAACCGGACCGACAGTGAGGGGCACATCTCCGCCGGCATGTACGACAGCTACCGCTGGTCCAATCTGGTCTATCCGCATCTTGAAGCGGCGGTCGAACCGCATGCCAAACACAAGGTGCGTTTGCAGGCGGGCCCGATGTACGCGGCGGAGAAAGACAACGGTGCGCGCGATGCCTATCGCGGTCTGTTCGCCCTTTGCCGCTACGACTTTCCGCTGCTGAGCAAAATTTTCGGCAAACGCGGCGAGCTGAAAGGGGCGGTCATTGGCGAGCTGATGGCCTATGGCGACTATTACGAACACGAGGCCGCCGACGCCGATGTGGGGACCTGGCTGCGCTTCGAGATCAACGGTAAATTCTGACTCACGAAATCCTAACGGCAGCGACATCATTCCGTAACCGAAAAGTGGGTTAATGATCCGCAAACGGAAGCACGGCGCGGCCGTTATGAAAGGAGCTTTATGAAAAAGAACGTTTTAATGAGTGTTGTTTTGGGAATCAGTGTGATGGCGGCCCATGCCCAGGATAAGCTGGTGATGGACGGCTCAACGACGGTCGGCCCGATCGCCAAGGCCTTTGCCGAGACCTACATGCGCCAGAATCCGGGCGTGAACATCACGGTCAGCGAGTCAGGCAGCGGCAACGGCGCCAAGGCGTTGCTGAACGGAACATGCGACATCGCCAATCTCTCGCGCCACTTGAAGGAATCGGAGAAGAAAGCCATGTCCGAAAAAGGGGTCAGGCCGGTCGCCCATGTGGTGGCGTTTGATGCGTTGCCGGTGATCGTCCACCCTTCGAACCGTGTGAAGGGACTGACGCTCGATCAGATCCGCGACATCTACACCGGGAAAATCACGAACTGGAAAGAGGTCGGCGGCGGCGATCAGCGGATCGTCGTGATCAGCCGCGACACCAACAGCGGCACGTTTGAGACCTTCAAGGAGTTGGTGCTCGGCAATGACTCGAAGATCGTCGCCAGCGCCGAGTACACGGGCAGCAACGGCGGCGTGCGCCAGCGGGTGCAGATGACCAAGGGCGCGATCGGTTATGCGGGGCTCGGGTTTGTGGACCGCTCGGTCAAGGCGCTGGAGGTCAACGGCGTGGTGCCGTCGGCCGAGAGCGTGATCGCCAAGCAGTATCCGATCTCGCGCGAGCTGTTCATGTTCACCAACGGCGAGCCGGCCGCTGACAGCTTGGCGGCCAAGCTCCTGGGCATGAGCCGGTCCGAGAAAGGCCGCGAAATCATCGAAGAGATCGGTTATGTGCCGGTGCCCGAGAAGTAAATGAACCGGACGTCATCCATGCTGCTCTCGCCCGGCGCGCGGCTGCGCCGCAGGCTGGCCGAACTGGCCGGGCGGGGAATCCTGTGCGGCATCACTTCGGTGGCGGCGTTGGCCGTGCTGGCGATCATCTTCTTCATCGCCCGCGACGCCCTGCCGTTTTTCAAACAAACCGGGGCGAGCGAGTTCTTTCTCTCGCCGGAGTGGTATCCGGCGCATCAGCCGCCGCGCTTCGGAGCGGCCGCGATTTTCGCGGGCAGCGTGCTGGTGACTGCAGCGGCAGTCCTGCTGGCGGTGCCGCTTGGGCTCTTTGCCGCACTGTGCATGAGCGATGTTCTGCCGTTCGGCGTGCGCCAGATTCTGAAACCGGTGATCGAGATGCTTGCGGCGATTCCGTCCGTCGTGTACGGGTTCTTCGCACTGACCGTGGTCGCGCCGCTGATGCAGAACGCCGGGAGCTGGCTGCCGGGACAGTTCGAGATCGCCAGCGGCGTCAATGCGCTGACCGCCTCTCTGATCTTGGGCGTCATGGCGCTGCCGACCATTGTGAGCGTGTCGGAGGATGCACTTCAGGCGGCCGGCCGAGAACTGCGCGAAGGCAGCTATGCGCTCGGTGCGACCCGAGCGGAGACGCTCTTCAAAGTCGTGATCCCGGCGTCTGTGAGCGGACTCTTTTCGGCGGTGCTGCTCGGCGTGATGCGCGCGATGGGCGAGACGATGGTGGTGTGGATGGCGTCGGGCAACGCGGCGCAGATTCCTCAGCCTTGGTACAACCTGTTGCAGCCGGTGCGGACATTGACCGCGACCATCGCCGGCGACATGGGCGAGGCGGATCAGATGACAGGGTCGGCCCACTATCATGTGCTCTTTGCGATGGGGCTCTGCCTGCTGCTGGTGAGTTTCGCCTGCAATCTGGCCGGCGAGTGGATCGTGGCGCGGCAGCGCAAACGGCTGAGGGGAGGCTGAACGGATGCGGTTGAAACTGCGGAAACTGATGGATCACGCGCTGACGGCCAGCGGTTATCTGGCGATTGGCGGCATGGCGCTCTTCCTCTTGTGGGTGTTGGTCCCGGTTTTCTCCAAAGGGTTTGGCGCGTATGTGTTCCGCGGCACGGTGGAACATCGGCGCATGATGCTGGGCGAGTTCGGCCGCGGCGACCTTGATCGGCTGCGCGCGGAACTTGCCGAGGTGTGGCGCGCGCGCGAACCGGTCTATCAGGCGGTCGCTGCGTTCGAGCGGGAACTGGATGCCATGCCGGCCGCGCGACGCAAAGCCTTGAAGCCAGCGTTCCGCGAGGTGCGCGAGGGCGTGTCCGTTCTGCTGGGGCCCGAGCCCGGCGTCCCGCTGCCCGCGCTGACGCGCCGGTTATACGGACAGACCCGTTGGGGAAAAGCGCGCGAAAAGGCTGACGATATACTGTTCGAGGAGACGTGGGAATACAGCGATGCCGGCAGCCGGCGCGTGCTGGTGCCGCGCGCGCCGCAGTTTGAAGGAACCGCGCTGGCACCGGTGTTCGACAGCGTCGAACGCAATCTGGAAAAAATGATGCGGCCGCGGCTAACCGTGTATCCGCGTTTCTTGACCGACCGCTCGATCGACGCCCACTTCTTCGGCGGAATCGGCCCGGAGGTGCTGGGTACCCTCTATCTCTCTTTGGGCGCGATGCTGG
>JAGOBZ010000358.1 GCA_017999015.1 Kiritimatiellia bacterium | reverse complement strand
GCCTAGGACGGGCGGACGCCCGTCCCTCCCTGTGTGTATGGAACGGGTCTTTCGACGCATTAAGCCGACGGGCCCAGCACGCAGCGGAACTCCGCCTCGGCCGCCAGTTCGTCGCCGACAAAGGCTTTGCCAAACTGGATCGCCATACGCGAACTGACGCGGATATTCTCGACCTCCAGACGCACGGTGTCGTTCGGGCGGACCTGTCTGCGGAATTTGGCGTTGTCCACGCCGACGAGCAGGAAGACCGCACCCTTGGGGATCTGTTCAGAAGCTGTCAATCCGGCACCGCCGCACTGGGCCATGGTTTCCGTGAGAATCACGCCGGGCACGACCGGATAATTGGGAAAGTGGCCCGCAAAGAACCACATGTCCTCGCCGAAGGTCATCTCGCCGATCGTGAAGATTTTGTCCACGTGCAGCACCCGGTCGATAAACAGGAAGGGCTTGCGGTGGGGCAACAGTTCCTCCACCGGTCCCGCATAGGGCTGAAAATCGGCGGCATCCGGTTTGGTCTTTTTGATCGCTTCGCTCATCTTTTGTTCACTCTCCTGTTGAGGGCGCACGTTAGTTGTACGCCTTGAGGGCGATCACGCCGTTGTGTCCGCCGAATCCGAGCGAGGTCGAGATCGCCGCGCGGATCGGTCCCTGCACGCCCTTGTTCGGCACGACATCCAGGTCGCACTCGGGGTCGGGATTTTCATTGTTGATCGTCGGCGGGTAGAAGCCGTCGCGAATGGCGAGCGCGCAGATCGCCGCCTCGATCGCGCCGGCGGCGCCCAGCAGGTGGCCGGTCATGCTCTTGGTCGAGGAGACCTTGAGGCGGCGCGCATGCTCGCCGAAGACCGCCTTGATCGCCTTGGTCTCCATGGGGTCGTTGAGCGGGGTCGAGGTGCCGTGGGCATTCACGTAATCGACATCCTCGATGCCGAGGCCCGCGTCCTTGAGTGCGGCCTTGATGGCGCGGACGGCTCCGGCGGCCTCGGGGTCAGGGGCGGTCAGGTGATAGGCGTCGCCGGAGGCGCCGTAGCCTGCGAATTCGGCATAGACGCGGGCGTTGCGTGCTTTGGCGTGCGCCTCGGTCTCGAGGATCAGCATCGCGGCACCCTCGCCCATGACAAAGCCGTCGCGGCCTGCGTCAAACGGGCGGCAGGCCTTCTCGGGCGTGTCGTTATACTTTGTGCTCAGCGCCTTCATGGAGCAGAAACCGCCCACGCAGTACTCGGTGATGGTGGCTTCGGTACCACCCGCGATGATCACGTCCGCGCGGCCCGCGCGGATCATGTCCAGCGCCATGCCGAGCGCGTCGGTCCCGGAGGCGCAGGCGGTGACCACGGTGTGCGCGGCGCCTTTGGCCTTCAGGGCGATGGAGATGTTGCCGGCCGCCTCGTTGGCGATGAGTTTGGGAATGAGCATGGGCGAGAGGCGCCCCGGGCCGCGCTCGAAGAGCGTGTGGTAGCCCTCTTCATCGACCTCTTTGCCGCCGATGCCGTTGCCGACCATCACCGCGACGCGCTCGGGATCGGCGCCGCCGTCAGCGAGACCGGCATCCTGCCACGCCTGCTTGGCCGCAGCCAGGGCGTACTGGGTGAAGAGCCCCATGCGGCGCGCCTCTTTGGGATCGACATACTTCGAGACGTCGAAATTTTTCACTTCGCCCGAGACTTTTGAGTCGACACGCGCAGGGTCGAATTTGGTGGTGCGTCCGAGGCCACTGACGCCGTTCCGGATGCTGGTCCACATTTCATCGATGGTGTTGCCGACGGGCGAAATGACGCCCAGCCCCGTGATCACAACCTTGGTGTTGCCGCTCATACGCTGTTTGATTACTCCTTATTCCGTTTCTCGTTCGTTTCCGTAAAGGGTCACGCGGTGGGATGGGCCGCGAGTGCCGGTTTCGCCGCTTGCCCGCGCCAGCTCATCAAGATACCGCCGTAGGTCAGCCCCGCGCCGAAGCCGACCATGGCGATGAGGTCGCCCTCTTTGATCTTTTTGGAGGCGATCGCCATGTCCAGCGCCACAGGGATCGAGGCGGCGGAGCTATTGCCAATCGTCTCCATGTTCATGTAGAAGGTTTCCAGCGGAACCTCCATGCGGCGTGCCACCGCCTCGACGATGCGGGCGTTGGCCTGATGGGGGATGACGCAGGCGAGATCGGCGAAGGTGTGTCCGGACCGGTTCAGCAGCCCGCAGAGCACCTCGTCGAACACCTTCACCGCAAAATTGAAAACCGCGCGTCCCTTCATCTGCAGCGTGTGCTGCATCCAGGGGCCGCTGGCCAGTCCGCGCGCGCCGCCTTCGCGGACGATGAGCTGTGAGCCCGAGCCGTCGGCTTTGAGGATCGAGTGCCAGATGCCGCCCGGCACGTCGTGGCTGGCTTCGAGCACCACCGCGCCGGCCGCGTCGCCGAACAGGATGCAGGAGTTGCGGTCGCTCCAATCCACAATGCGCGACATCATCTCGGCGCCGATGACCAAGGCCGGTCGCGGATTATGGCGCATCATGCCGCGCGCCGCTTCGAGCCCGTAAATAAAACCGGTACAGGCCGCCTGCAAGTCGAAGCAGGCCGCGTCCACAGCCCCCAGCTCGTGCTGCACCAGACAGGCGGTAGATGGAAAAGCCTGGTAGTCGGAGGTCGAGGTGGCCACGATGATCAGACCGAGCTCTTCAGGCTTGACGCCCGCCGAGGCCAGTGCGGCGCGCGCCGCCTTGACCGCCATAGAGGAGGTGCTTTCGTCATCCGCACCGATGTGGCGGCTGCGGATGCCGGTATGCGAGTAGATCCACTCGTCGGTGGTATCCAACTTGGCCGCCAGCTCGGCATTAGTGACCACGCGCTCCGGCAGATACGAGCCCGTCCCTGTGATGTGGACAAACATTCAAAATCCTTCCCAGTCGAAAAAACCGCCGACCATGATGACATTTTTTTGTTTTTTGTCAACCTGAAACACAGAAACTGAAACACGCAAACACTGACAACCATGCTCTACCACAACAATGCGGGTTACTGGCTCCGACAGGCGTCACGGATGATTCGTCTCGCTAGCCGTTCGCTGACCGGCACCACGCCGCCCACCGCCTGCCGGGCGTGCAGCATACAGCCGTGGCGGTAGCGGCGCACCGTCAACGTGGTGCCCGGCTCACCCGCCTCGGGAGGACGCAGCGTCCAGCGCCTGCCCGGCCACGCCTGCGACGGCAGCGCGGCGATCGCCCGCACTACCGCTTCCGGAGTAAAGTGCGGACAGCGCGCAACCTGCGCCGCCGCTTCGGCCAGCAGTGCGCGGATCTTTGCGCGGTCGAAAACAAAGCATCCGGAGGGACGGAATGTCCCGGCCTTCAGCCACACCGCGCCGGAACGCCATGGCTGCCGCAACAAACGGCAGCCCCAGACATTCAGCGCCTCGCCCTCCCCGTAACAGTATGCCGCCTGATCCTGCGCCGCAGCACGGCAACGGACACAGGCGGTTATGTCATCGGGCAACGCGGCCGGCCCTGGCGTTTCAGGCATCGCAGGCGGCTCCGCATCCTCGGAGTCCACGGTGGGAACCTCTTGCGAAACCGGCTGCGGCGCGGGCGTGGCGGACGATTCCGTCGGCAGCGGGGCGCGCGGTGATGACGCGGACACGGCTGCGGTCGGCGCAGACGGCGCCTGGTTCGCGTTTCGCGAGACCTTGAACAAGGCATCAAGCCTGGCCTGCGCGCGACGCGCGATCATATCCATATCGACCTGGGCGAAACGCAACGCCTTGGCGAGTTTTTCGATCGGGGCGGACTCCTTGGGCTGCAAATCGCCGTCGGCCAACGCCGCCATGACCATGTCTTCGATATTATCGCGGCGTGCCCGGCTATCGGAAAGCAGCGCCAGCTCGTAATGACCGCTGGCCACCAGATTGCGGGCCGCCGTGGCCTCCTCC
>JAGOBZ010000357.1 GCA_017999015.1 Kiritimatiellia bacterium | reverse complement strand
CGCCTTGACCGTGGCCTGCGTGCCGACCGGCATGAAGACCGGGGTCTCGACCGCGCCGTGCGCGGTCCAGAGCCGGCCGAGACGCGCGCCGCAGTGGCGGTCTTCGTGCAGGACCTCGAACGTGCCGGGCGGCGGGGTGTGTGAAGGCGGTTGGGGCATAGGTGTCAGGGACGGTCGGGGAGCGTCCACAGGTTTTCGGGTTTGAGATCGAGCAGCCGGATGGCCTCGAACCAGCGCGCGGGATCTTTAACCGCGTCGGCGAAATTGTTGGAACCGAACGAGAAGGTCGCGCCCATGCTCTTGGCGAGCGTGAGAAAGGCTGGTTTGGGGTAGGGCGAGCCGGCCTGGATCTCAAGGGCGATGCCCCGCTCCACGGCTTTGGCGATGACCTGTCGCATGCGCGTCTCGGTCCAGAGCTGGTCGTAGCGGTTCGAGATGCAGGGGGGCAGGTAGGTGGGATTGGCGAGGATCGAGATCGGCTCGTCGAGGATGCGCAGGTTGTGGGCGAGATAGTCGCGCATCCACGCCTCCGGGTCATCGATCGTCAGGCCCGGCAGCCAGAGGCGCTGCGGCTTGCCGTCGGCGCCCGTGCCCATGATCATGGTGTCGGCCAGCACGAAGTCGAGCCGCGCGAAGAGGGAGGGGTCGATCTGCCGGTGCCAGTCGCGGTCGTTGACCTGGATGCCGACCGGCAGGCGGCGTCCGTCGGCCCGCACGGTCCGGGCCGCGTCGATGAAGGCGGCCAGCGACGCGTTGTCATGGAGCGGCCACTCGCGCCCGTGGTTCTCGAGCACGCCGCTGCGGATGCCGCTCCGCTGCTGGCGCTCGGCCGCCTTGCGGGCGGTCATGCCGCCGCGCAGGTGGATGTGGAGGTCGGTCGGGACGAGCCCGCGCGCGCGCGCTTCGGCCATGCCCTGCTGAAAGGCGTCGGTGTGCGGATAGCGCCATGCGGCGCACTCCGTGGTCAACGTGGCGCAGGCGCCGCCGAACAGCGCGGCGGCCGTCAGCGCGGCCGCAAATAAGACTTTTCGCCGTGTCATCATCTTTCTCCTGCCGGTACTACGGATATGGAGTGCGGGAGCTTGCTCCCGCTTTCAAAGCGGCGGCAAGCCGCCGCACTCCAAAAACGTCTCTCCTTATCATGCCAGCGCCGTGCGGGAGCTTGCTCCCGCTTTCAAAGCGGCGGCAAGCCGCCGCACTCCAAAAACGTCTCTCCTTATCATGCCAGCGCCTCGATCGCCTCGGCAGCGGCTTCGGTGTCGGCGAAATCCGGCAGCACCAGATCCGCGCCGGCGGCGGCCAGCTCCTCGGCGGTGACCCAGCCGGTGGCCACCGCCACGGCCTTGAGTCCGTTGGCGTGGGCGGCCTGGATGTCGAGCGGGGTGTCGCCGACCAGCACGCGGGGCGGGGCGTCGACCGGGGCGCGCGCGCAGGCCAGGGCGGCGATCGCGGCGCGCTCGGGGTGGTCGTCGCCGTAGGCGCCGAAGAGGAAGGCGTGGTCGAGGCCCGCGTGGCGCAGCTTGCTCCAGGCCGTGGCGCGCACGTTGCCGGTGACCAGTCCGAGCGCGTGCCCGCAGCCGGCCAGGCGCGCGACCAGTTCCGGCACGCCCGCATAGATCAGCGGGCGCGTCTGGTCGAGCGCGGCGTCGATCGCATGCGCCAAGCGCAGGAAAAAGTGTTCCTCGCGCGCCGGGGTGCTGGCCACGCCGCATGCGGCCGCCATCTGGCGCACCACGTTGGAGTCGGTCGCGCCCACAAAGGTCAAGCCGGCAAGATCGGGATAGGGCACTCCGTAAGCGGCTTCAAAGGCGACGCCAAACGCCGCCCGCCCCACGCCGCGGGCGTAGAGCAGGGTGCCGTCGATGTCGAACAAAAAGGCAGCGCGCGTCACGGGCCGAACATACCGTCGTTAGAGGGTTAAAAGTTCTTATTGTACCACTTCGCGTACGAGAAAGCGACAGGGATAGTTTTTATTTTTTTGCTGCCCCGGGGTTGACAGATCTCGCCGCATCCGCTATCCTGCAGACAAAGATTGAAACGGGTGTTTTGATCTTCGGGTTGACTAGGAGAAAGGAGGCGGTTTAAGGATTTATCTTTTCGAAGCTCCGTAGCCCATGCAGGCCGTCAGACTCGAGTCTTGATAATGGCCGTGGGCGTGTGGAAATCGACTGATCGGGCGATAGGCCCACACAGACGATGAGGGGCTTGCCGGACCGAGGAAGCGACCGGGCAACAGGCAGGGCGGCTTTCCGCCAAACACTGAAAACCACGTTGCCAGCGGCTCCCAGTACGAACGTCAGGCAATGATTCACTCTTCGCTGACTGAAAAAACATCGGGACGTTGCCGCCGAAGCACGAGAAAAGGTAAAATGAGGACACATAGCCCCGGGCGCCGTTCTGGCGGACCGGTGACGTTAAGTGACAACACGAAAGGACGTGTTTTCTGAGTATCGAAGAAATATGCGGAGACGCATAGGGGTTCCCTCCAAATCGAGGGAACCCTTTTTTTGTGTCCATCTTCGGGTTTATCGTATTCCCTCTAACGCGGAATTCAATCTCACACAAAGGCACAAAGGCTTCCTTTAAACCGGCATCCACCTTCGTGCCCGTCGTGGCTTCGTGTGAGAAACAACAATACGGGCGCAGCCCGCAACCCAATTCAATCTCACACAAAGGCACAAAGGCCACAAAGGCTTCCTTTAAACCGGCATCCACCTTCGTGCCCTTCGTGGCTTCGTGTGAGAAACAACTTGTTTTTGTTGCTGGTGTTGGTTCTTAAGGCAATTTGGTATGATGGGGGGCAAGCACGGCAGACGGCCAGGCGGCTGTCGGTGCGCGACACAAAGGAGAAACGGCATGAGGCGCAGAGCGGTATTGGCGGGCATGGTGTGTGTGGCGGGATTGGCGGGCCTGGGTGTCAGGGCGCAGGAGGCGGCGGGGCCGCGCGAGTGGATCCAAATCAAGACCTATGTCTGCGGCAGCGTGGCCAAGCGGGAGGCGCTGGTGCAGGTTTTTGACCGGGCGTTGATTCCGGCGCTGAACCGTCAGGGTATCCGCAAGGTCGGCGTGTTCTGGTCGAACGCCGAGGTGAACGACGGCAACGCCGCCTATGAGACTCAGGTTTTTGTGGTGGTGCCGCATCCGGACGGCGCCTCGTTTGCCGAGATGGACGGGCGCCTGCTGGCGGACGCGCAGTACATGAAGGATGCCGCGCCGCTCTTCGGCGCGCCGATGGCCGATCCGCTGTTCGATACCTGCTCAAGCGCGCTGCTGCGCGGCTTCGCGACCTGCCCGCAGGTGCGGCAGGTGACCGACGCGCCGGAACGCCTGCTGCAGCTCCGCATCTACAACAGTTACACGATCGAGCGCAACGCCAAAAAGATCGCGATGTTCGAGGGCGGCGGCGAGCTGGCCATTTTCCGGGCGTGCGGCATGGGGCCGGTCTTTTTCGGCCAGGCGCTGGCGGGCGACCGTCTGCCCAACCTCACCTACATGCTGGGGTTCGCCGACAAGGCGGCCAAAGAGGCGGCGTGGAAGAGCTTCATCAGCCATCCGGACTGGAAGGCGCTGAAGGCGGACCCGCAATACAAGGACACGGCGAACAAGATCACCAACATCCTGCTGCGCCCGTCCCAAGGCTCGCAACTGTAATGTGTGTCCCCGCGTAATCCTCGCCCGCAACAACGTGCCGTGCAATAGGTTGAGCGGTCATGACGGTAACGCAAACCCGCTTCTGGTAGGGACGCCTCGCCGAGGCGTCCGCGGCCGTGCAATAGGTTGAGCGGTCATGACGGTCACGCAAAACCGCTTCTGGTAGGGACGCCTCGCCGAGGCGTCCGCGGCGGTCTCGGCGAGACCGCCCTACCGGGGCGTATCTGGCTTGCGTGCGGACTTTCACAGAGCGGGCGGGGACGCCCACGCTC
>JAGOBZ010000356.1 GCA_017999015.1 Kiritimatiellia bacterium | reverse complement strand
CGGAATCTCGACCCCGCCTATGACCAATCGCCGCCCTTCAACCAGTCGGTGCGAGTCATACCCTATTCCCGTTCGAATCATGGGGGGTACTATACCCGATTTGCACACGGCCAACAACGGTTTAGGAACGTCGACTCGGCTGCGGAGATTATTTAACGCAAAGACGCAGAGACGCAGAGGCGCAGAGTTTAGCCTCCGCGTAGAGAAAATGATGCGACACAAGTAAGAATCTTCTTGTTTGCGCTCATACTTCCCCTTTCGCCCTCCACTTTACAGCAGTGTTGAATCTTGTGGAAAGCCCCCCCCCCTCTCCGCCTCCGCGCCTCAGCGTCTCTGCGTTAAAAAAGAGCCTAGCTATCTTGAGCCTCGTCCGCCGTTTCCTGCTCGGCCTTTTTTTTACGCTTACGCTTGACGTGTTCTTCTTCCACCGTCGGGGCCGAAACCGGCGCACCCATCGACAATTCTTTCACGCCGATCTCCTTGAGCCGCATGGAGACGATTTTCGAAATGCCCTTCTCCTGCTGCGTCACGCCGTACACGATGTCCGAACCGGCGATCGTGTGTTGGTTGTGCGTGATGATCAGGAACTGGGATTGCGTCAGGAAATCTTTGAGCGCCTGCACGAAACGTCCGATGTTGCTGTCATCGAGCGCGGCATCCAACTCGTCGAGCATGCAGAACGGCGCCGGCTTGATCATGAAGATCGCGAACAAAAGACTCACTGCGGTCATGGTGCGCTCGCCGCCCGAGAGCAACGTCACGGACTGCGGCCGCTTGCCGGGCGGACGCGCAATGATGTCGATGCCGCATTCCAGCGGATCGTCCACGTTCTCCAACAAAACCAGCTTGGCCTGGCCACCGTTGAAAAGCTTGGTGAACATCGTCTCAAAATTGGCGTTGGCCTGCTCGAATGTCGTCTGGAACATCTCACCCGACTTCTTGTTGATCATGGCGATCAGTTCAAGAATCTGTTCTTTCGACTTCAGCAGATCCTGCTCCTGCGCCTTCAGGAAGGTGTACCGCTCCTCCAGCTCTTTGTACTCCTCGATCGCCACCAGATTCACCGGGCCGAGCGCCTGGATGTCCGCCGTCAACTGCGCGACGCGCGCTTCGATCTGCGGCACGGGCGGCTGCTCACCGTTTTCCCAGACCGGATCTGCATGCGCGACCAATTCATCGGCGGAGAGCCCGTACTCGTTGTAAATGTGATCGATCTGATTCTGGCGGCGCATGCGCGACTCGGTGATGTCGACCTCGGCCTTGCTCTTTTCGTCACGCGCGCGATCCAATGCGCGGCGCCGCTCGGTGAGCGTCGCGTCTGTTTTTTCCAATTCGCGCTGGCGCGCGGCGCGCTCGCGCCGAGTCTCTTCGATCTTCATGTGCAGCGCTTCCGCCGCGATGCGCATCGGCTCGAGGTTGGCTTCAAGCGTCTTAATCTCAACCGTCAGACGCTCGATGCTTTCGTCGTACGACATCACGCCTCGGTTGCGTCCCTGGATCGTGCGTTCCAGCTCGTCGATACGTGTCTGGACCGATTCCCGCTGCGCCGTCGCGTGCTCCAACTGCTGCATCAAGCTGGAGACCTGAATGCGGCATTCGGTGAGTGCATGGCTCAGTTCGCCGTAAACGCTCTCCAGTTCCTGCAGCGTCGTCGACAGTTCCGCCGTGCGCTCCAGCAGTTCACCGCGCAATACCGTCAAAGCCTGAAGCTCGCCGCTCAACGCGTCGCAGCGCTCGTCGTCGCCTGCGGTCAGCGCGGAGATCGATCCCAGTTCCGTGGCGACCGCAGAAAGCCTGACGCGCGCACGATCGGTGTCGCGGCTGACCGTCTGATACTCGCCTTCGGCCTGCGCAGCCTTACGCCGGTTCTCGTCCCGCTCCTGGCGCGTCTGGTTAACCAGCACACCCAACTCGCCGACGCGTGCGTTGAGCTGCTCAAGACGGCGCCGGTGCGTGCCCAAGCGTTCTTCAAGCGCGGCGAGCTGTTCGCCCGTATCGGCCACCAGCAGGCGCCGCGCGAGCGGGCTGGACACTTGGCTGTCCGGCATCCAGAGCTCCGCACAGCCGTCGCCGTGCACGATCACGCCGCCGCGCGTGACGACGCTACAACCCTCCGGGATCACCTCCGGCACATCCTCCAGACGTTCGGCCAGGAACACCGAGCCGAGCAGCCGTTCCGCTGCCGGCGCAAACGCCTCGGCGACCTGCACCTGATCCAGCAGACAGACCAGTCCGGGCGGCGGTGTGCGGCGTCCGCCGCTGCCGCCTTCAGCCGCCACGATGCGCGCCGCGGCATGCTGGCCCTGCGCAAACAGGGCGGCCAGCGCCTGCCGTGCGCTGGCCGCATCTCGCACGACCACCGCGTCCAGCCAGGCGCGCAGCGCCGCCTCAAGCGCCAGGCGCAGATCGGAGGGGGCGTTCAATTGGTCGGCCAGCGCCCCGAGCACCGCCTGCGGCGCAAGCCCCAGCGGATTCTCCGGATCCAGCATCTGCTGCGTCCCGGCGGCAAATTCATCGGAGGATTCACGCTTGTCGGTCAGCAGTTCGATTTGCGCGCGTTTCGCGGAGGCCTCCGACTGCATGCGAGCGGCCTCTTCCTGCACGCTTTTCATCTCTGCGGCAACAGAAGAGCGCTCTTCCTCCAGCGTTTCCAGCCGCTCCCCTACGCGCTCGGAGTCGGCTTGGAAACGGTCAAGCCTCGACTTGACTTCCATGCGATTCTGATCGGCAACTGCCAGCGCCTCCTCCACCTGGCGGTGCTCGGCGGAGAGGCGGTCGCGCTTCATCAGCACCTCACGCTGACGCGCCTCCATCTCGGCGAGCGCCTGCTGGATCTGGGCGCTGCGGCGCTCGCACTCGACAGAGCGCTGCCGGTCCTGTTGAAGCTGTTGGCGCGTCTGATCGATCCGCACCTTGTGAGCGTCAAAGCGCGCCTGCGCCTCTTCCAGCTTGCCGCGCTCGACATCAGCGGCCTGCCGGGTCAACAGACGCTTCTGCTCCAGCGATTCGATCTGCATCTTGAGCTGTTCGATCTGCGTCCGCGTTTCAGAGATCTCACGGTTGTCGCGTTCGGCCCAGGCGCGGTATTCGGCGATGCGCTGCTCGTTGACCTTGATGACCTCCTGCGCGCGAATAAAGCGGTTGTCTGCCTGCGCAGCCTGTTCGGTCAGTTCGGCGATGCGCGCTTCGGTCTCATGAATCAACGCATGGATGTGCGACGACTCCGCCTCGGCCTCGGCCACAAACTCCTGATGCGCCACCAGTTGCTCGCCGAGCGCGTGGATCGACGTATCCAACTCGCGGATACGGATGTCGAGCGCGGCGAGACGGCGGCGCGTGAGGAAGATGTCGAGGCCGCGCAGTTCATCGCGCAACTCGCGATACTTTTGCGCCTTGCCCGCCTGGCGCTGGAGCGTGCCGATCTGGCGCTTGACCTCGCGGATCACGTCGGCGAGACGCAGCAGGTTCGCTTCGGTCTGATCGATCTTGCGCAGCGCTTCCTTACGGTCTGCTTTGAATTTGGTGATGCCGGCGGCTTCCTCGAAAACCGCGCGGCGGTCTTCCGGCTTGGAGGAGAGGATGGCGTCGATCTGCCCCTGGGCCATCACCGAATAGGAGGTCGTGCCGATCCCGGTGCCCATGAAAAGCCGATGGACATCTTTGAGACGGCAAAGGTTCTTGTTGATGAAGTATTGGCCTTCGCCGGAACGGAAAACGCGGCGGGTGATCGTGACTTCATTGAACTCCGTGTCAAGCACGCCTTCGCAATCCGCAAAAGTGATAGAAACCTCGGCCATGCCCAGCGGTTTGCGGTTGTCGGTCCCGTTGAAAACCACGTCCGGCATCTTGGCGCAACGCAACGCAGTCGGACGCTGTTCGCCCAACACCCAGCGGATCGCGTCGGAGACATTGCTCTTGCCACAGCCGTTCGGCCC
>JAGOBZ010000355.1 GCA_017999015.1 Kiritimatiellia bacterium | reverse complement strand
TGCGGGATGACCGGAACGAGAGTCATCACTCACGGCCCGCAACCCGCGAGGCCAGCGCACTGGCATGCCATCACTCCGATTCCACTCGCACCAAACCTGCCACTACCTCTGTCACTAGCCGATTACGCCTCCTTGCATCACCGCGTTTGCACGGCGGCCGCCCGCTTTGCTACACTTGTCGGCGACGCTCGCAATCTGACGGATCACCGACATGGACTTTTACCGCATCAAAAAAATCCGCCTGATCAACTTCCACAACTTCGTGGATGAAACGATCGAGATCCGTTCCGGCGGCCACCTCTTCATGCTGGGCGACAACGGCTCCGGCAAAACGACGGTCCTTGACGCGGTGCATTATGTGCTGACCGCCGGGCGGTCGATGGAATTCAACTCCGCCGCCCGCGTCGCCGGCGCCAAGCACGCGGCCGGCCGTTCGGTCCAGGGCATCGTGATGCGCTACAACATCGAGAGCAACGGGCCGCTCAACCCGAACGGCGGCATCACGTACGCAGCCCTGGAAATCTGCGGCCGACAGGGCCGCCCGGTTTCCATCGCCATCGGCGTCTCCACCCGCAGCATGGACGAGGCGGTCGAGCGCTGGGGCATCATCCGCGAATGCCCGGTCGACGACCTGCCCCTGGTCCAGACCGAAAACGGCCGGCGCCGCGCCGCGACCAAGAGCGAGGTCAAGTCCGCGCTGGGCGGCAGCGGCTATTACGGTCAGATCGGCTCCTATGCCGACGACCTGGCCGCGCGTTTTTTCAGCGACACGGAAACCTTCTCCGATGTCTGCAAGTTCCTCGCCACCGGCAAGGCATACCGCGAAATCGCCGCCCACACCAACGATTACCACCAGCTTTTCCGCCAACTTCTGCAGGAGCCGCCGCGAGAAATTTTCGAAGCCGTCATTGCCAACCTGAAGTCCCTTGAGGAGAGCCGTCAGGATCTGGACAAGCTGCGCGCCAAGCACCTCTTTGTCGAGGAACTCGCCGCGCTCCTAACCCGCGTGAACGACAGCCGCATCGATCAGGCCGCCTGCGAGTGGCAGGAGCGGCATCTGGCCGCCCGCGAATTTCAAGACGCGTATGACCACTGTTCGGAACGCTTGACCGCCGAACAGCACCGGCTCGAGGAGCTGCAGACCGAGCAGAAGCGCCTCGATATTCTTGTCGAATCCGCGACGCATCGACTTGGCGAGCTTCAGCGTCAGGACGCGCAGGGCCTCGTCGCCAAAGAGCGCGAGGCGCGTCTGGCGGTCGACGACGCCAAGCACAAATACGAACAGGCCAAGAAAAAATGGATCGCCTGCCAGGTTCGGCGCGACGAAACTGAAGCTGAGGTCACGCGCGCTCGCGACGCCCTGATCCGCTCCGCGCAGCACGCCGGCCGTACCCTGCAGAAGCTCGGGCGCGCCGTGCCGTTTTCATCTGCTGCTCTCGCCGCCGCGCTGGATGACGCCACCAAAAGCGCGCAGCCCGAAAACGAACTCGCCGATCTGCCGCTCGCCGACCTCCGCCAGGCAGCCGACACCACGGCGCAAACGCTCGACCGCCAGCTTCAGGCCACCGAAGACCGGCTCGACGCGCTGGCCAAGCGGTGCGATCAGCTTGCCGCCGAAATCACGGAAAAGAAAAACCGGGGCGAAGCTGTTCCGCTGGTCAAAAATTTTGTTCAGGCCCAGCGCGCCCTGCAGCAGAAGCTGCTGCGCGCGCGTCCGCTCTACGACGGCCTCGTCCCCGCCCCGGGCGCCACCGCCCGCGAACTCGCAGCGCTCGAACAGCTCATCGGCGACGCCGTGCTCGCCACCTGGGTCACCGACGAGGCCAGTGCTGCGGACGTGCGTGCGCTGCTTTTCCGCGATTTCCCGGAGCACAGCCTGGCCGTGGTCGCGTCCGACACGGAGCCGCATCCGCACGATTGGCTGCGCCGCTACTTTGACTACGACCGCTCAGACGGCGACGCGCTCCTGGTGTTGCAGCATCAACTTGACGCCCGGTACGGCCCGCATGTCGAACCGTTCCTCGACCAGTCCATCCTGCACTTCCGTCTGCGCGAGCAGGTGTTGGGTGCCGCGCCGCCCCGTTTGCTCGGCGCCGAGCAGCGCCAGCGCGAGCTGGAGCGCGAAGTGCGCGAGCTGGAGAAGCGCCGCCTGGCTGCGGAGAAAGAGCGCAAGGACACCGCGCGCGAACTCGACGGTCTGCGCGAGCGGCGCGGCGCGATCGGTCTCTACAAGACCCTGCTGGATGAGATCGACGGCGATGTGCGCCGCCTGCGTGAAACGGTGACGCGCACGGCAGGTCAGTTTGTGCTGGCCCAGACCGACGCCCTCAACGCGCGCGACACCTGCCAGTTTCACGAAGAGGATCTCCAAGCCAAGAAAGAGCGCCAGACCGACCTGCTGGTCGCGATGCAGAAGGCCGGGCTCGAAGGGCTCGAGGAACGGCTGGCCGAGGTCGAACGCAAGCTGGGACGCATCAAAAAAGAGCAACAGAGCGCGTTGGTCGAGTCGGGGCGCGTTTTGCAAACAGTCAAAGATCTCCAGCACTTGTGCGAGCAGCATCTGGCCAGTCTTGCCGCCACGCGCGCCGAACGCGACGCCGCGCAGGAGCGGCTGCTGGCGTGGCATGTGCCGGACGGGCCTCTGGACGACTTCGTGCGCACGCGTTGCGGGCAGGAAGCCGACAGCCGTGCGGCCTTGCGCGAACGCGCGTCCGCCGCCGGCGAGACCGCGGCTGTCACCGCTGAAAAGATCCGCGGCAAGGTCGTGCTGAACGAGGGCGTTGCCTTCGGCTTTGTGTATGATGAGCCGTTCAACACCTTGCACGATCGGCGCGGCCGCAGACTGGCGGACGTGCGCGAAGCCGCACAACACGAGTTGCGCGAACAGGAGGAGCTGATCAGCGAGCAGACCTTGCGGCTGTTTCGACAGCTCGTGATGGACAACCTCGTCAGCAAGCTCCAATCCAGCGTGCTGCGGCTGCAAGAGATGGCGCGCCGCATCGGGCAGCTCCTGCGGCAGCGCACGTTCGGCAACAACCGTTACGCCTTCTCCATCACGCCGCAGGAGTCGTGCCGCCGCCTGTGCGAGCTGGTCACGCGCTACCGCTCGCTCGACCCTGAAAAGACCGAGGCCGACCTGCGCGCCTTCATCGAGGATCACGCCGACGAAATCAAGAACACCGAGGTCGGCGAGATCCCGCCGATCCTCGACTACCGCAACTGGTTCCGCTACGAACTGAAGGTGCTGACCACCGGCGCAGACGGCATCGTCATGGACCGCAAGGTCAAGAGCATCGGGTCGGGCGGCGAGCAGGCCGTGCCGAACTACCTGCTGATCCTCACCATCGCGCATTTTCTCTTCGACAAGGACAAGATCCGTCTGCCGGTGCTGATTTTCGACGAGGCCTTTTACGGGATCGACGCCGGCCGGCGCGACCAGCTTCTCGGCTTCGCCAGCGACTTAGAGTTGCAGCTCTTCGTGGCGTCGCCCGACCAAGACGGCGTGAAAAAAGAGATCGCCTACTCCACCTCGATCTTCGTTGTCAAAGACAGCGCCTACAACGTCCACCTCTACCCGTATCACTGGAGCGCGGCGCCGAAGCAGCTTGATCTGCTGGACACCGACCGCAACGCACCCGCATCATTGGCCTTTGAACAGGAACTGTAAGATGTCGCGCGCCGCACTCCTCCGCGCCCTCTCCCCCACCCGTTCGGCCAGCCGTTCCCGGTCCCGACCGTCAGCGAAGATCACCCGCCGCGCATGACCCCGGAAAGTCACATGGCGGTTCTTGGATCCGTTACGGCACGATACGGTTGTGGCTGCCGTCGTCGCGAAGGGCACGTGGTGTCATCGGCGTAAACATAGTGTTCGTCACCGTGTTGTCATCCGCGAAGTCGCGGTTGTCGAGACTGCTGCCGAACGGGTACCCCGCGTCGCAGCCGCAGT
>JAGOBZ010000354.1 GCA_017999015.1 Kiritimatiellia bacterium | reverse complement strand
TTCGGGCGCTTGCGCCCGGAGGCGCACTCCCTGCAGTTCTTGCGCGTGCAGGGCGAGCGCGTCAGCGTGAGCGAGCCCTTGGCGACGGGCCGCAGCGCCGCGAGCTTTTTGACGGAGGCGCCCTTCGACGCGTCATGGGCCTGGTCATGCTTTGTTTGCATGGCGAGACGTTTATCATATTACAAACGCACAGTCAAGCACAAAAAAATATTTGCGGTTTTTTTAGGCCTTGGGACAGAATCCCATCCGGCGCACCTCGCATCAGACTGCCTCCCCCCCCCTGTCGCTAGCCGATTACTCAGGACATCCGTTCAAATCTCGTTCACACAATAGGATGGTTTAAGGACGCTCGGTGTTGTATCTTGTTACATCAAGTCAGGAGGAATGATCATGATGACGGATCGCAGGGGATTTATGAAGGGGGCGGTCTGCGCCGGCGGCGCGGCGGCCATGTTGGGGCAGACAGGCTGCACCTCGTTTTCAGGACTGATGGCGCAGCGGCGCAAAAGCATGATCGGTTTCCGCGCTGAACCGCTGGAGAAGGTCCGTGTCGGCATCATCGGCGTCGGACACCGCGGGCCGGGCGCGGTCAACCGGCTCTCGCGCATTCCCGGGGTCGAGATCCGGGCGATCGGCGATCTGTTCGAAGAGCGTGTGGCGAAGCAGATCAAGGCCTTGACCGACAAGGGGCTGCCCGCGCCGAAAGGCTATTTCGGGTCACGCGACACGTGGCGCGCGCTGTGCGAATCCGGCGAGATCGATCTGGTCTACATCTGCACGCCCTGGCTGTGGCACACGCCCATGGCGGTCTATGCGATGCAGTGCGGCAAGCACGCGGCGGTCGAAGTGCCGGCCGCCATGACCGTGGAGCAGAGCTGGCAGTTGGTCAATACCGCGGAACAGACGCGCCGCCACTGCATGATGCTGGAAAACTGCTGCTACGGGTACAACGAGATGCTGGCGCTGAATCTCTGCAGGAAAGGCGTTCTGGGCGATCTGGTGCATGGCGAGGCCGCCTACATTCATGACCTGCGCATGAGCAAGCTGCGCGAAGACAACGAGAACGGCTATCAGGGCCAATGGCGGCTTGAATGGTCCAAGCAACATACCGGCAACCCCTATCCGACGCACGGCCTCGGCCCGGTCTGCCAATACATGGACATCAACCGCGGCGACTGCTTCGAGTTCCTCACCTCGGTCAGCAGCAATCAGCTCGGCATCAGTCAGGCGGCGGCGGAGAAGTACGGCAAAAACAGCCCGCAGGCCAAGGCGCGCTACCGGCTGGGCGACATGAACAGCTCGCTGATCCGCACCTACCGCGGACGCACGATCCTTGTGCAGCATGACACCACCAGCCCGCGCCCCTACAGCCGCATCAATCTGATCTCCGGCACGCGCGGCGTTCTGGCGGACTATCCGCTGCGCGTGGCGCTCGCGCCCGACACGCATGCCTGGATGAAAGAGAGCGAGCTGGAGGCGCTGAAGGCCAAGTATGTGCATCCGCTCTGGGATAAGAACGGCGAGGCGGCCAAGAAGGCGGGCGGACACGGCGGCATGGACTTCCTGATGGATCTGCGCCTCTGCCACTGCCTGCAGCACGGACTGCCGCTCGACATCGACGTCTATGACAGTGCGCTCTGGAGTTCGGTGGTTGAGCTGAGCGAACGTTCGGCCGAACGCGACGGCAAGCCGGTCAAAGTGCCCGATTTCACGCGCGGCGCCTGGAAGATCGCCGAGCCGCTCGGCATTGTCACGGTGTGAAAGCGGGAGGAAAGATATGACACGCAGACAGTTTTTGAGATCGGCCGCATGGGCCGGCGGCGCGGCGCTGCTGGCGGCGCAGACAGGCTGCCGGAGCCTGGCCGGCGCGGGCTCCGCGCGAGGCGGAAGCATGATGGGCTTTCGCGCGCCGCCTCTGCCGCGTATCCGGGTCGGAATCATCGGCATCGGCGCGCGCGGCACGGGGTTCGTGCGGCGTCTGGCGGCGATCCCGGATGTGGACATCACGGCGCTGTGCGACGTGCGCGAAGCGCGCGCGGTGCGCGAGGCGAAAGCGCTGACGGACGCCGGCAAACCCGCGCCCGCCCTCTACACCGGCACGGAAACGGCGTGGCGCGGCTTGTGCGAGCGCCCGGACGTCGATGTGGTCTACATCATCACTCCGTGGCTCTGGCACACGCCCATGGCGCTGTATGCGATGCAGTGCGGCAAGCACGCGGCGGTCGAAGTGCCGGCCGCCATGACGGTCGCGGATTGCTGGCGCCTGGTCAGGACGGCCGAGGCGACGCGCCGCCACTGCATGCTGCTGGAGAACTGCTGCTATGGTTTCAATGAATTGCTCGCGCTCAACCTCAGCCGCAAAGGGGTGCTGGGCGACCTGATCCACGGCGAGGCCGGGTATCTGCATTACACCGGCACGTCTTATCTGGAGGAGGATCCGACCGACGAAAAAGGCGGGCAGTGGCGTCAGCGCTGGTACAAGGAGCACACCGGTAACGCCTACCCCACGCACGGTCTGGGCCCGGTCTGCCAATGGATGGGCATCAACCGCGGCGACAGGATGGATGCGCTGACTTCGATGAGCAGCGCCTCGCTGACACGCAACCGCGCGGTCGCCGCAAAATATGGCCCTGAAAGCCCGCAGGCGAAAGACGCCTACAAAATGGGCGACATCAACTCTTCGCTGATCCGCACGCGCCGCGGCCGCACGATTCTGGTGCAGTTCGACACCACCAGCCCGCGGCCCTACAGCCGCATCAACCTGGTGCAGGGGTCCAAGGGCATCTTTGCCGACTATCCGCTGCGCGTCGCCCTCGTGCCCGATGTGCACGTCTGGATGGACGACGCGAAGCTGGAGGCGCTCAAAACCGAGCACGCGCACCCGCTCTGGGACAAGAACGGCGAGGCGGCGCGGCGCATGGGCGGGCACGGCGGCATGGATTTTCTGATGGATCTGCGCGTCTGCCACTGCCTGCGCCACGGCCTGCCGCTCGACATCGACGTGTACGACACCGCGCTGTGGAGTTCGGTCGTGGAGCTGAGCGAAAGGTCGGTCCTGAACGGCGGCTCGGCGGTCGTTGTGCCCGATTTCACCTGCGGCGGCTGGCAGACGGCCGAGCCGCTCGGCATCGTCACGATGTGAGCGGAACGCGGTGAAGCAGGTGCCCGTCGCCGGCGAAGAACGCGGCCGCCTGCTGGACCGCGCTGGCCGCCATGCGCGCGTTGGCCTCGGCCGTGTTCGAGCCGCAGTGCGGCGTCAGGACCATGTTCGGCAGCAATCGCAGATCTTTGTCCGGTGCGGCCGGCACGTACGGCTCCGTGACGAACACGTCGCTCGCCGCGCCGTCGAGATGGCCTGACGACAGCGCGTCGTAAAGCGCGATCTCATCCACAATGCCGCCGCGGCCGGCGTTGACGAGCACGCTGCCGCGCTTCATGCGCGCCAGACGCTCCGCGCCGATCAGCCCCTGCGTGCCGGGAGTCAGCGGCAGGTGGATCAGCACGAGGTCGGCCTCCGGCAGCAGCGCGTCGAGGTCTTGCGCGTACCGCGCGATGCCGCAGCGCGTGCGCAGGGTTTCGCGTGTTTCGCCTGTGCGCGCCACCCACTCGTCCTCGCTCGCCACATCCTGCACCAGCACCTCCACGTCAAACCCGAGGTGCAGCATGCGGGCGACCTTGAGGCCGATCCGGCCGCCGCCGATGATCAGCGCTTTCCGGCCGTGCAGCTCGCGGCCGCCGACTGCCGTGAAGCCGCCGCCGCGTAGCGTCGCGTCGAGGCGCGCGATGCGGCGCATCACCGCGCCGACCAGGAAGAGGGTCAGCTCCGCCACGCTGGTCTGGATGTCCACCGGCGTGTTGACGAGCGTCAGGCCCTTTGCGGCCGCGTAGTCTTTGTCAATGCTGTCGGTGCCGAACCCGAACCGCACCAGCAGCGCACCCTGCCCATCAGCTTGGTCG
>JAGOBZ010000353.1 GCA_017999015.1 Kiritimatiellia bacterium | reverse complement strand
GCGCAGGTCAGGTTGCCCCCGTCCAGACGGAACCAGGCGGTGCCGGGGTAATTCTGGTCACCGGCCGCGAACATGTTACACTCGGCAAAAACACCGTTGGTGACGGTCAGCGCGTGGCCGTCCTCCGCTTTGGGAGCCGTGGCATTGATCCGCACATTGTCATTGGTTCCCGGCAGTTGGCCGTAGAGGGTGCCGCCGCTGTTGTAGATGACCCAGCCGGGCACATGATCCCACGGGTAGTAGCCTGGGCCGGTGGCCGAATAATACAGTTCCTCGGCCTGGGCGCACGCAGCCGCCAACAGCAGTGCCGCGAAACTGAGCTTCGCAGATGTTTTCACTGTCATGCCTGTCTCCTGTTTTCAGGGTTTTTTTGTAACTATCTTCGTCATGCCAAACAGCGCCATTCAGCCTTCGTGAATTCCGGCCTAGAAAATCGAGATGACCGTTCCTTTCTGTTCCACGGCCATGACCGCGAACCAGCCGATGTTGTAATCGCCGCCTGTCGCCTCCGCGAGCGGCGCATCGGTGGAAATCCAGCGGGCACCCTGCGGCGCGCACTCGCCGACCTTGAGCCACGCCTTGCCGTCGTGGCGGTAGAGGCGCACGCGGCTGTCAGTCGGCTTGAGCCGCGTGTCGTCGAAACGGAAGGTCAGCGAGACGCCGGCGAAGTCGGCCTTGCGCCACGCGACGGTGTCGCTGCACGCGCCGATGCACCAGACGCCCAGCGGCCGCAGGTGCGCGGGCGTGCTGAAGGCGGGGATGTCGCGCCGGCCGGGCGCGCAGAAGCCGCCGCGGATGGCGCAGGTCACCGGCGCGGTGAAGCTGAGCGCGGCGCTGTTGACCAGTTCGGGCGCCGGTTTGGAGGAGAGGTCGCCCCAGCAAGCGGTCTCGCCCGGCGCAAAGGCCTGGCGGGTGCGCGGGAAGAGAACGCGCCCCTTGTTGACCGCATACCAGCCGCTGGCGCCGCCGGTCTTCAAGTCGTGGTTGACGACGTCGATCAGGTTGAAGTCCAGATCGCGTTCGACGCCCTCGCCGTCGGCTGTGATCACGCCGTTATGAATCATGCGGATCGACTTTGTCGTGTCGGAGACCGTGAACCGTCCCCAGCCGCGGATGAAGCCGGAGGCGTCGGCGTCCTGGTGCACGACCAGGTTTGTGGGATAGCCGTGGGTCCGCTGCAGACGGATCGTGCCGCCCCTCATCGCGAGGCTGCCGTTGCGGACGCGCAGCAGGCCGTTGACGTCGCCGACCGCGCCCTCGAGCACGGTGACGGTGCCGGTGCCGGGCGGGTGGTCGGGCGTGGTCCGCCCGCCGATGCCCATGGCATAGGTGGTGAAACTGGCGCGCGCCACGAACTCGCCGACACCGCCGTTGAAGCCGACCTGAAAAGAGGAGTCCTTGTTGCCCGCCCGGCAGTCGAGCACGCCGCCGTTGTGAATCAGCCGGCCGTAGGTGTTGGTCTCATGGCCCAGGTGCAGCCGCAGGGCCGAGAGCGCGGCCCCGTTGTTGGTCACGATGCCCCGGCCGCAGGGCGCGTAGCCGCCGATGAAGAGATCGGTGCCGGTGGCGAGCGTGCCGCTCTCGAGCGTGGCTAGCGCGGGATAGGCCATGCCGATCACCGTGGTGGTCCGGCTGGTCAGCGAGCCGCCCTCCAGCCGCAGCCAGGCGGTGCCGGGGTAATCGAGCCAGGCGCTCGCGAAACTCATGCACGCGGCGTGGACGCCGGGGCCGATCACCAACGCGCTTCCCTCCTCCGCCGCGAGCGTGGCGGCGTTGATGCGCACGGTGTCGTTGCTGCCCGGCAGGCGGCCGGCGCCGCCGCCGCCCGAATTCTGGTAGCAGAACCAGTCTTCGACGGCGTCCCAGTGGCGGCGGCCGCGGTCCGGGGCGGCGTTGTAGAGTTGCACGGCTTCTTCGGTCGCAGCTCGAGACGGCGCGGGAACCGCGCAGGCCTTGCGTACCGCGGTGTCCGTATCTTCGCGCCCTCCGGCGCTGCGGTCTTGCGCCAGCCGATACGAACTCGGCATGTTGCGCGCGGCCCAGCGGTCGCCGATCTCGCGCGCCGCCTGCATCGCGCGGAACGGGTCTTTGAGCGCGGCGCAGCCCTTGAAGGGCGCAAACAGCCGCTCAACATCGAGCCCGTCCATGTCGAACGGCACGGGCGGCTCGCCGGACCGCGCTCGCACGCCCGCGCCGGCCGCGCAGATGCCGACGCCCGCGCCCGAGGTGTGGCTGCCCGGACCCCACTCGCCGGCCTCGTTCACCTGAATGTTACCCTTGAACACAAAGGTCTCGGAGCCCTCGTCATCTGCCGACACGCCGAAGACCGTGCCCAGATCATAAATCTCCAGCTCGCGCGTCAGCACGGTGAAACCCGTCGCCCAGTGCGGAACGCGGGCCAGCAGCCGGCCCTGCTCCAGGGAGACCTGCATGCCGGTCTGCACCGTCAATTTAGCCGGCCCCAGCACCGTCAGCTCCACGCCGGTAGACAGACGGACCACGCATTCGCCCGACGCCAGCGCCAGCGCACCCGGCAGGGCCGTCGGGATCTCGGCGCCCTGCGCTTTTTTCTGGCTGACCAGCCGGACGGCCGGCAGTTCATCCACCTGCACCGCATCCGCGCTGAGCGCCAGATGCTCGCCTGTGATGCGCTCACCCAGCAGCACCGCCGCACCGACCATGCTGGCCAGCGCCAGCAGCGAGGCCGCCAGCGCGTACCAATGGGACGGCAGGCGGAAAAAGGTTCCCACCCGCTGGCGCATGGCGCGGCCGCGAGACACCTCCAGCACATGCGCCACCCGCTCGGCCACATCGTCAGCCATCACCGCGCTCCGCGTGGCGACGCTCAGCAGGCGCGGCCACGTGCGCATGCGTCCGCCCTCCGCTTCCAGAAAGGCACGGCAGGCTGGACACTGCTCGACATGCGCCAGCACCTCGCGCTCGTCCTTTGCGCTCAGGCTCTGGTCCAGCAGGTCGTAACAGGCAAGTTGGCACGCTTCGCAAGTCATAAGGGTCGCTCTATTCAGTCAGTTGCCGATCGCGCCGCAAAGGTTCGATCAGTGGGGAAACTTTTTTAAGGGCGCAGTTCCTCCGGCAGCAGCTCGCGCAGCTTGAGGGTGGCGCTGAACAGACGGGACTTCACGGTGCCCGGGCTGATCTTGAGGGTTTCGGCCACCTCCGCGATGCTCATCTCGCCATAGTACCGGAGCAGCACCACGGCCTGCAGAGGCTCGGAGAGCTGGCGGACGGCGGCCGCCAATCCGTCTGCGGTGGCCGCCGCGTCGAGCCCGCTGCCGACCGCCGGTTCATCGGCCGGCACGTCGGGCAGGGTGTCGGTATAGACCAACGGACGGCGGGAGCGTTTGCGCCACACCGCGCGGTTCAGATTGAACAGGATGCCGTAGAGCCACGAGAAAAACGAGGACTCCTCGCGGAAGGAGTGGATCGCGCGCACGGCGTGCTGCAGGGTATCGATCATCAGATCCTGCGCGTCCGTCGTATTGCCGCTCAGCAGCGTGGCGGCGGCGAGCAAGCGCGGCCCGTATCGTTCGACAAAATGCCGAACAGTCTCCTCATCGCCACCCTGTTTCAGGCGATGGACCAGTTCGTTGGGGGCTCGCGGGGCCTTCATGCCATGACTCTCTACCGGGTAAGTAGCCGACGCAACGCAAAAGGTTCGCTTACAGTGAAACTTTTTTACCTGATGCGAAAAGAGAGAGAGAGCGCTTTTTTTTGGAGCCGGCTCGCGGCGGGGCGCATCCCCGGTTCACTTGCCGTTGAGGTTTATGGTTTCGGGTTTCCGGTTCCGGTCACGCATCCTTCCTTCCTGCTTCTGCCTCTCAGCCGATAGGGTCTTGCAGCCGGTAGGGCGGTCTCGCCGAGACCGCCGCAGAGGCGGGCCGCGATCACGCGTTTCCAGTGAAAAAAAGACGCAAGACTGGGGGCGCGGACGGCACCG
>JAGOBZ010000352.1 GCA_017999015.1 Kiritimatiellia bacterium | reverse complement strand
CTGAGAACGCGGATGGCGGCGCATGCCGGCATGACGCAGCCGCGCTACGACGGCTTCACCAGCGATGAGCTCTTCTTCGGGCGCACGACGATTGACCACTACACCCGGGCGCTCTGGGGATTGGCGAACCCGGAGAACCGCCGGATTTACACGTGGATCGTCGGCAAACCCGGCATCGCTTCACTGCACACCGATTTCATGTCAGCCTGCCTGAACGCCTCGCGCGGCCGCGGCCGGCTGCTGTATGAGGCGTACTGTCATCCGCAGGAGGACGAACGTGCCGCCGCCGCGTATCTCGACAACATGATTGCCGAAACCCTGCGCCGCTTCAACGCCTATCTGCCGGGGGCCAACGCAGGCAGCGGGGTCATCTTCGGCAATTTCAACCAGCTTCCCGTGTTGTCGCTGGAGCACAATCCCGCCGTGGACTACAAGGTCTTTCTCGACATGCAGGTCAATCTGGTGGCGAATGATCCGGTCTTCGAGGGCCTGGCGACGGTCGGCTACTGGGGCACCTACTACGGCGACGAGGAGATGGCGCGCTGGTCGTTCGAATTGATGCGCCACTATGCGGTCGAGGGGCACCGCGAACGGTTGTCGGAGCGTTATGGGTTCCGGTACCGTCCGGAGCTGGTGGTGAACGGTGATTTCGCCGACGGTCTGGCCGGCTGGGAGGTGGCGCCCGCGGCTGAAGGGGCGGTGCGCGCCGGCACGCTGGCGGGCTACGGCAAGAACAGTCAGGGGCGCTGGGGGGCGGGCAAGGCAGGCGACACCTTTTGCCTGCTGACGCGTCAGCAGGGCGGCGCCAGCCGCGTCAGCCAGACGGCGCGCGGCTTGACGCCCGGCCAGAGCTACTGCCTGCAGTTTGTCACCGCCGATCACGCCGATATCGTCGAGAAGCGCTTCAGCCCGCGCCGGTACGGGATCGAGGTGGAGATGGCGGGCGCCGAGCGCAACGCGGCGCGCAGTTTCGTGCATGTCGACCGGCGCAAGGGCGGCCGTTACGCGCACAATGACAATGTGGCCAAGGTCAACCTGCACCGCATCGTGTTCCGGGCCACGGCGCCGACACTCACGCTCGTTTTTCACGATACGCCGGCGCGTCCCGGTGAGACGCTGATGCTGAACTTTGTGCAGATGAAGCCGTACCGCGAGTAGGCGGCACAAAAAAACCGGGGCGGCGTCACAGACGCCGACCCCGGTCTTTTTGAGGCGAAAGGATTACTCCTTGTCGAAGCCCTTGCCCGCGAGGTACTCGAGCACCTTGCCGACCGACGTCAACTTCTCGGCGTCCTCATCCGGGATTTCGGCCCCGAACTCCTCTTCGAACGCCATGATCAGCTCGACGGTGTCCAGCGAGTCCGCGCCCAGATCGTCGATGAACGAAGCTTCCGGGGTGACCTGCTCGGCGTTGACGCCCAGTTGCTCAACGATGATCTCTTTGACCCGCTCTTCGAGTTTGCTAGCCATTTGTCTCTCCTTGACCTAGTTTCTCTTGTTACACAGTTGCGGCACGTGCCGCGCCAATTCATCACATGACCATGCCGCCGTTGACGTGCAGCGTCTGTCCGGTCATGTAGCTCGACTGCTCCGAGGCGAGGAAGACCACCGCGTCCGCGATGTCTTCGACGGTTCCGAAGCGGCCCAGCGGGATCCGCGACAGATACTGTTTGCGCACGTCCTCCGACAGCGCGTCGGTCATTTTGGACGAAATGAATCCCGGGGCGATCGCGTTCGCCCGGACGCCGCGCGCCGCCAGTTCATTGGCGGTGGATTTCGTCAGGGCAATCACGCCAGCCTTGGAGGCCGCGTAGTTCGCTTGCCCGGCGGTGCCGATGATGCCGCTGATCGAGGCGATGTTGACGATCGCTCCGCTCCGCTGCTTCATCATGTGCTTGGCCACGGCGCGCGAGAACAGGAAGGTGCCCTTCAGGTTCACGCGCAGGACCGCGTCCCAGTCGTCGTCCGACATACGCACCAAGAGCGTGTCTTTGGTGATCCCGGCGTTGTTGACCATGATGTCAACCTTGCCGAACACCTTGACCACCTCATTGATGCAGGCGTTGACGGTCTCGCTGTCGCCCACGTCCACCGCCAGCGGCAAGGCCTTGCGGCCGAGCCCTTCGACGATGCCCGCGGTCTCGGCGAGCCACTCCACCTGCAAATCGCAGATCACCACGTCGGCGCCTTCCTGCGCCAGCCGTCGGGCGATCGCCTGGCCGATGCCGCGCGCGGCTCCGGTCACGACCGCCACTTTCCCTTCGAATGCTGCCATGATGAGTCCCTTCTTGAAAACGATTAAGCTTGGCAAACTGCGGCCGCCGCGTCAAGCGATGCCGCATCGGCCACGTTCTGCGTGGCCACGCTCTTGTCGATGCGCTTGATGAGTCCGGAGAGCACTTTGCCGGGGCCGAACTCGACAAACGTTGTGACGCCGCCCGCGATCGCGTGGCGGATGCAATCGCACCAGCGCACGGACTCGGTCACTTGGCACAACATCGCCTCCTTGATGGCGGCCGGGTCGTTGCTGTGCGGTGCGCCGCTGACGTTGGCGAGCACTGGCAGCGTCGGCGCGCGGAAGTCGATGTCCGCGATGACATCCGCAAGCTTGGCGCGGGCCGAGGCCATGAGCGGGGAGTGGAAAGCGCCCGCGACATTCAGCGGGATGGCCTTGACGCCCAGTTCGGCGGCGACCGTGGCAGCCTCGGCGACGCCGGTCTTGAGGCCGGAGAGCACGACCTGCGCGTCGGAATTGATGTTGGCCACGGAGAGGCCGGCCTTGTCGCAAATCGTCTGAAGCTGATCGGCCGAGGCGCCCATGATGCTGATCATGCCGCTGGCCTGCTCGTCGCACGCCTGCTGCATAAAACGCCCGCGCGCTTCAAGAACCGTGAGCGCGGACTCGAAGTCGAGCACCCCCGCGACATGCAGCGCGGTCCATTCGCCGAGGCTGAGGCCAGCAGCCATCGCGAAATCCGCCTGCGGGCAGCGCTTGCGGAACGCCTGAAAGGCGGCCACACTGACAGTGAAGATCGCAGGCTGGCAGATGTTGGATTTCGTCAACTCCTCGGCCGGTCCCTCGAAGCAGATCTTGGCGAGGTCAAACCCCAACACCGCGTTGGCACGGGTGAAGAGGGCGGCGATCTCGGCGTCCGCCGCGAAGTCGCTGCCCATGCCGGGGACCTGCGCCCCTTGGCCTGCAAATACACACGCTCTCATACTCATCTTACTGCTCCTCGTAGCGCCGACAATGGCATACGACCACATCCGGCGTCGTTTGAGGTCGCGCAGTTTGACACATTTCCGCAATTTGTCAAACTGAAAACCCGACCCCAAGAAACACGAGCGTTAGATTACCACACGCCCCCGAACCCTGGCGACAGGAAAGTAACCGGCCTCGGGCGCATGGAACTCGAACGCCGAGACGCGAAACCGGTAGGGCGGTCTCGCCGAGACCGCCGTCGGGACGAACGCCCGCCCGTTTCTCGCCAACCCGAAACGCCGAAGGGTAAACCGGTTGCCAGCCTTTCCCGCAGACGGGACCGTCAGCGCCCCCTGCCTTGCGTATCTTTTTCACTCGATCGGATAGAATACCTGTCCCTCCCCCTCCTCTCCCTCCTCCTTCCTCCTTTTTCCTTCCTCCTTTTTCCTTCCTCCCTCTTCCCGGCTCACCCGCCGCTGAGCAGCTCGACCGTGACCGGCCCGTCGTTGAGCAGGCGCACTTTCATCTCCGCGCCGAAAACGCCGGTGACGACGCGCGACGCGCCGAGCGTGCCGCGCAAGTGGCGCACGAGCGCCTCGTAAAGCGGTTCAGCCTGCTCCGGACGCGCCGCCGCCACAAAACTGGGGCGGTTGCCTTTGCGCGTGTCGGCGTACAGCGTGAACTGCGAGACCACGAGAACCGCGCCGCCGATGTCGAGGACCGAGCGGTTCATCAACCCCGCCTCGTCCTCGAAGATCCGCA
>JAGOBZ010000351.1 GCA_017999015.1 Kiritimatiellia bacterium | reverse complement strand
CGCAGCCGGCGCGACGCTCGACCTCGGCGGCGCGACGCAGACCGTCCATTCCGTCACCGGCTCAGGAACCCTCTCCAACGGCGTACTCGCCGCAGGCACGGTCCTCAGCCCCGCCGGCGACGGCACGATCGGCACGCTCGCCCTGTCCGGTGTCACCCTCGTCCCCGGCACGCACTACCGCGCCGACCTGGGCGATCGCCTGGATGTCGCGGGTGCACTCGACATCAGCGGATTGATCGTGACTGTCAATAACCCTGAGGCGCTCGACCGCTCGCAGACCTACACGCTCATCCAGACGACGACGGGCATCACCGGCGTGCCGACGCTCGACACGGACCTGCCATCCGGCTGGAAACTGGTCCGCCGCGCCAACGCGCTCCTGCTGCTCTCCGAAGGCGGGACGGTCCTTCTCTTGCGGTAACACCGGGTGGCGGGGTTCTCTGGCATAGAAGTGCGGGCATCGCCGGCACCTGTCTCTGTTTTTCTTCGAGCCTCGCGTCATTATGGCGTTCCCCGCCACCAACCGATTACCGCCACACCATTACCGCTTTCCCTTGCAATGCCACTGCCTTCTGCCTAAACTCAAAGCGAATGACTTTCAGGAGGTTTCAGCATGCCCGTTTGCCGTAATCCGCCCGACAACAAGCCGGCGATTTCGTTCACGGATCGGCAGAATGGTATCGTAGCCGCAGGCATCACGGTGTTGTGCGCGACGCTGGTCACCGGTTTCATTGCGCTGATCCTGTGGGCCTTGTTCGCGTTGCTATCGGCGGTCTCGGTGGTGCTGACCCCGTTGCTGGTCGCGCTGATCCTGACCCTGCTGCTCAAACCCTACTACCTCTGGCTGCACCGCCGGTTGCGGCGCTCCAACCTGCTGGCCATCCCGGTGCTCTTTCTTTCGATCCTGCTTCCGCTGGCCGCGCTGCTTTTCTTTTTCGGCGCGCTGTTTGTGACGCAGCTTGTCTCGCTGGTCGAATACCTGCCCGCGCTAGCCGAACGGGTCACCGACGCCATGACCGAGTCCCACCCGGACTTGCAGGCCTTCCTCACCAAGTACGGACTTGAGGAAAAAATCCCGCTGCTGGCCGACCCGCACGCCTTCATCGCCGCCTTGGCCGAGCAGATCTCGTTTGATGACGTGGGCGGCCGAGCGCTCTCGGTCGGCATGGGCGCGATCCGCTATGTCGCCTCGCTGGTCGGCTGGCTGGTGGTGCCGGTTTATCTGATCTACTTCCTGACCGCCCAACCCTTCTCCGGCCGAAACGCTGAAAACTTCCTGCCTTTCCTCAAGCCCGCCACGCGCCGCGACGTCTCCTATCTGATTGATGAATTTTTCACCATCATCGTTGCCTTTTTCCGCGGCCAGCTCTCGATCGCCTTTATCCAAGGCCTGCTTTTCGGTGCTGGATTCTGGCTGGTCGGACTGCCCTACGGATTTCTGATCGGTCTGACGCTAGGCTGCTTCAATCTCGTCCCGTACCTCGGCAACGTCATCGGGCTGGCCGTCACCCTGCCGATGGCCTTTTTCGGCGAGGGAGGCAACCTCGTGCGGCTGGCCTTGGTGATCGCTGTGTTTTGTGTCGTGCAGGTGCTCGACGGTTATTTCATCACGCCGCGCATTCAAGGTAAGAAAACAGGGCTGAGCGATCCGGCCATCATCTTTTCGCTGCTCTTCTGGGGCGTGGTTTTTAGAGGTCTGCTGGGCGTGTTGCTGGCGATTCCGCTCAGCGCCTTTATCGTGGTCGTCTGGCGCCTGTTGAAAAACAAGTACATCAAGGAACTGATTTGATATGACAAAACGAACGCTTGCGGGCGTGTTGCTCGCGGTCGCTGTCGTCAGCGGGTGCGCGAGTTTCATCGACAACCCCTATTTCGCCGTTAAAGAGTCCGGTCTCAATTGGGTCTCGATCCGCCACTATAACTATCGTGTCAAACCGATTCAGCGCGTGGCCGTCCGCATGGACGGCAACGGCATCGTGACGGTGCGCGAAGGCAGCAGTCTGCTGGTGACCAATCCTTTCGCCTCGAATCACAACGACCCGAACTGGAACGATGTGGTAGAGTCGCGCATCACGCTGCCGCGCGAGGAGGTCAACCGCATTTTCCAGATGTTGGTCGACCAAGGGCTTTTTGAAGACCGCCGCAAAGGCGACAGCATCAACACCAATGAAGCGATTTTCGTTTCGGCCAACATTCAGAGCAAAACCTGCGGCTCGGAGGACGATGTCTTCGGCAGTGATCCGAATCTCGCGGAACATCTGAAAAACGTCATGCTGATGTTCTATCATCCCCAACCCAAGCGCCGGCGCTGAACCGGGATCATCCGCCATGTCCGTCAAACGTATCGTCGCGAGCGCCATCCTTTCGGCCACTCTCTGCTGTCGTGCGGAGCGACTCTTTGTCGGCATCCTGGAAACCGATAGCATCCAAAGCATCCACTATGGCACCGCCGCGTTCAGCCGCATCGCTGACCTGCCGCTGATACAGGAACAGGTCCAGGCCCGCCTCGCGCAGGCACTGCTGCTGCCTGCGCAAGCCGGGATCGCAACCGCAGCCCCTCTAAAAATCGTGCAGTCGGTCGATCCCGACTCGCCCCCCGCGCCTGACAATCCTGCGAACGTAGCCATCGTTCCCTTGGCCGATGACGGGACGATGATCCGACAGGCCTTCGCAGCCGCTTATGCGCAGCACAAGTCGCAAGACGCCTTCACGCTCTATGAGGCCCCTTCCGACACCAACCGTGCGCCGTGCGTGGCGGTGGCGGTGGCGGACCGCCACCTGTTCACTTCGGTCTCGCTCCCCGCGCTGACGTGGGCATGGCAGAACCGCGCAAAATTCCTTGAAGCGCCGGCGCAAAGCCTGCCCGGCACCATCCGCATCCTGGTGAATCCGCAGCGCATGGCGGACCTGACCGGTGCGCGCCGCGCACAGGCGGCGGGAATCGTCGATCTCGATCGGTTGCTGCGCGCTTGCGAGACCCTTTCGTTCTCGTTCACGCTGGAGGGCGCGGCGCTGGCCCTCACCCTGCGCGCCACCGCCAAGCAGGGCGCGGCGCTGGACGCGCTGCTCGCCTCGTGGCGCGCCCCGTCCGAGACGCTCTGGCACGCCGTGCCGGACAATGCGTTCTTCATGTCGCTCGGCGCTGCCGACCGGCCCGATCTTTGGGTGCCCTTCCTGGGCAAGCAGCGTCACCGGTTGTTTGCGCCGACCTCTGGCAGCCTGCCAGACACAGCCCTCGCGGGCGACCACCTAGACTATATCGCGCCGACCCGCAGCGGCAAAGGGCTCTGCCGGGTGCAGCTCCAGCCGGTCAAAGACCCGGATGCGGCCCGTGCCGCGATCCGCACGCTCGCCGACGCCGGCGTCACGAACAGCGTCTCGTTCAAACACCTGCGTCAGCGAGAATCAGGCGGAACCGCCATCGAGACCTATGCGATCACGCTGAAACCGACAGAACCGACGCAAGCGGCGGCCCCCGGGCCTGCCGCTCCCGCGCTCAGCCACATCCTGCTGTCGCTGCTTCTGAAACGCGCCGTGCTGGAATGCGCCGTCCACAACGGCCACTGCGTCACCGTGATCGGACCGGAAGGCGCGATCGACGAACATTTACCGCCCGTGACCTTTGCCGCGCGGCCGCTGCCGCTCAACCGCCGCATCGGCGGCCAAGATCCTGCGTTAAATCCGGAATTGACCTTCGGTGGATTGCTGCGCGCGGCGGAACTGGTGCGGCACACCGTGACGATCATGCCCGAAATCAAGCCAGAGCAGGCGCGATTGCTGCCGCGCGGCGGTGACGGCGCGACCTTCGGCATCGTTCACAACGGACGCACGCTGACCGCCTCGTTGCGTGTGCAGTCCAATGAGATCGCCGCGCTGCAACGCCTCAACCGCGAAGGCCGGGCCGTGCTGCAGGAGGTCTTCTTCCAGATTTTCGCCAACCAGATGATGGATATGAAAATTCCGTCTGCGCAGTAGG
>JAGOBZ010000350.1 GCA_017999015.1 Kiritimatiellia bacterium | reverse complement strand
CCCCATGGGGGCATGCTTACCGGTCCCGCGAGAGCCTCGAGCGGCCGCTCGCTGATGTCGCTCCGCCAGATCTTCCACGGTGCCGCCTCGTGTCCGGTGATGTCCGCCCGGGTGTCCCGTGCCGAAGCGTTCCAAAGGCGCAGGATGAGCCCCTGGCCGTCATCGCTGGGTTTAAGCCCGGAGACGAGAATGTCGGGCGGCGACAGTTCGAGAGGCGGAGATGCCATCGCTTGCCCTTCCCGGGCCGCTATGGGCAGCAGCGGCTGGCCGGCGGCAATCGCAAGCCTTGCGGCGGCGGCCGGATCGTAGCCGCGATGGGGGCGGAGCAGGAAGCGAAAGACGTGCGGCCCTTCCTGGAAGGCGCGGTAGTTTGTACCCCAGTGGTTGTTCATGGCCCAGGAATAAATCTTTTGTGTCGGGCCCACTTCTTTGCGCCAGACCTCCGGGTTGGTTTGCGAGTTCAGAAGGTTGGCCGTCAGGCCGCCCACCTGCACGAGCGGCGCGTCAAGCGTCACCCACGTGACGCCAAACTGCTCGTTCGACACATCGGCCCAGCGGCCCACGGTAAACCAGTTCCTGCATGCGCTCGGAATCTGGTCCGCGTCGGGACGGATGACGCCGAAGGGCACCTCCAGGCGCAACTGGCCGCCGGGTATCGCGAAGGGAAACCCGAAGTTGAGGCTTTCTTTGGCCCGGGGCGCGTGGTAGCGAGGTGCTGTCAGGCGTTGCTTGTCGACCATGTTGATAATCTCAACAACATCCTGTCCGGCCGTGAGGCGGATCTCGCGCTCAAGCGCGTGGCAGCCCGGGGCGTCGGATTTGACCAGCAGCGAGGCGACCAGGGGCCCGGTTTCACCGGTTTGGATACGGACTTTCCCGGCCCGCCCGGCTTCTGACGGGTCGTCTCCAATGAAGTACAGGTACTCATTCAAGGCCTGCCCGTCGGCATTGTCGACGATATTGGCTTCGAGCCCGTTGAGGTAGAGCTCGGCAATGCCGCCGGTCTGTTTGTCCACACGCAGGCGTATGATGCCGTTGTCCAGCGTGGCATTCTCGGAATCGGCCGAGGCGGCTGTTTTGTCCGTGTGGGGCGCGTCCTGCTGCAGGAAATACCGACGCGCGGCCAGGGGCGGCATGTCCGTTGCCCGCATGACCAGTTCGCCGTTGCGCAGCCGTTGCGAAGGTACGGGGCGCCCGTCCTCCTCCACAACGCGGTCTTTGCCTTCGGAGAGGAATCTCGGCAGCACGACGAGTTCGTTGCGCGTCCATGACGTGGTGTTGACGAGGTCGATGGCGTCGGGGACGGCGGCGCCGCTGAACCGGGCAAGGGCACGGCTGAGAAGATCGCGCGACTGACGGTCGGCCGCGACGGCGTAGGATTGTTTGATGGTCCACTGTTCGCGCGTTTCGCGGCGGAAGGGGTCGCTGATGCTGCACCACGCCCCCCAGGTGTGTTCGGAGTAGAGCAGCACATTGCGCCACGCGTCTTCAAAGGCGGCGCGGGGATAGTCCCGGGGATTTGTCAACGCCCAGACCGTCTCCGCCTGCGCGAGACGGTCTGAGCTGGCCCGGTTCATGGCGGTTTCAAGCGCGGATGATCCTGCGCCATCCTCCCAGTACGGGGTCCAGTCGCCTGCCACGCTCGGCAGTTCGGCGCCGTGGCGCGCTTCGAAGGCGCGGAAGGCTTCTGCGGTCGAACTGATGATAAATTTCGGGGAGACGTGTGTTTCGTTCCAGTCACGGATAAAATCGCAAATCGAGGGATCGGGCACGGCGTTGTCGCCGATACCGGCCCAGCGGACGTAAGCGACTTCGTAGGGATAATCGCGTTTGGCCAAGCCGTTACAGAAGTCTTCGACAAGTTGCGGCGTCATCGCGTGATATCGGTGCGACATGGCGTAGCCCCAGAAGGGTATCCAGACAAGCACGCGCGAACGCCCGTCCGGCCCTACCCAGTAAAAAGGCTTGTTCTCCCACTGCACCAGGATGTCCCCGATGCGGTCGAAATAGTTGGGTGCGACGCTGAAATACCGGATACCAGCGTGCGCCATGGCGCTCACGGTGCCCCAGGTATAGCCGGGCACATCGCTGATCATCGCCGCCTCGACGGGAACGCTGGTCCGCTCGCCCATCTCTGCGGCCATTTTGAAAAGGCGCAGCAATTCTTCAGGGCGACAGAGGCCGGTCAACTCGTTGAGGTACATGCCGTTGAGCGAGACCTGGCCGGCTTTCACGGCTTCAAAAAACTGTTGCCGCGCGTCCTCGCCCAGCCGCCTCAGAAAGAGGTCTGCGGCCCACAGCACCTCGACATTCCACACAAACCGCGCCCCGGCGGGATAGTCCGCGGTTTGGCGGGCGATTTCCATGCCAGCAAGCAGATTCTGAACCTGCTTGTCTTCGATATCCGTTTGAATTTCCGTATAGCCGATATCCGTGTGAGAATGGGGCAGCACGTACACCGTCAGGGGGCGTACGGGCTTGCGAGACACCTCGGTTTGCCCCACACGCGCGCCCGCGACCTCGAGATCGACGACCGTCACCGTCTCCGATGCCACTGCGGGAACCATGAGCGCCAGTTCCTGCGTGCCGAATTCCAGGCGCAGCGGGTGCGGTTCCGCGCCGTCAAGATGCAGCACGGCATCCGCTGGTTCCGCATAGGGATGTGTTATGGTCAGGTGCAGGGTCTGTACAGGGCCTGCGGCGGAAGTGGAGAGTATGGGAAACTGGTTGACCGTTATGGTGTCGCGTGCAGGTGTCGCTTCGGGCGCACCGGCGGTGAAGAAGGCGAGTTCCGCACCGCCGACTGTGCCGTAATTTTGGAAACCGAGTTGTGTCACCTGCCATTTCACGCGCTGCGCCGTAACGGGCGACGGAAGCATGAAGACCGTTTGCGCGGCCGGGAGTCCGGCATGCGTGACAGCAACCGACGTCAAAACCGTTCCCCGGTCGTCCATGAAGACGAGTTCCGAAGCCGCGATGGTGGCGGGATCGTTCCTATCGACATGTCTGAATGCGGCCACAGGTACCTCTTCGGGAAAGCGGAATTCGACGAAGGTGTTTGTGCCTTTTCCATCGGTGGCGTATTCGGTCTTCACATCGCCATCAAGCAGGCGGCCGGCGTTAAAGTTGCCGCCGGGATAGGCCGGGGCGCTTGCATCAATTTGCGGCGAGGGAAAGGGCGTAAGGGGAGTGAATTGCGCCGCCTGCGCGGAAACGCCGGCGAGCAGAACGACCCAGGTAAAGCCTTTCAACGGTCGGAAAAGGTGGAAACTCATTGTTCATCTCCTATAATCGACGGCAATTCCAAGGTCAGTTTACAAAATTCAGACTTCCTGACCTCGACCGGGTTTGATAATGATATTTCGGAATTCATGTTGGCACTGTTTTTTAGAGTCCTCTTCGTACAGACCGCAAAAAAGGGACAGACAACGAAATGGCCAATCTATGCAAAGTTCCTGTATTCTTGGGTTACTCATGGCTATTTTGTCATCAGTCCTTTTTCGCTCCGTTTTTTTTGTCTGTTACGAGTGCCATTCGCAATTCCGATGAGGTCAGAAAATCAGAAAGTATACGATAGATATTTACGGTACTCCCAAGTATCATAACTAAACTCAAGATTAATGTTCCCGAAATTGCACCCTACCCGCGCCTGTTCAGCCGCATCAAATTGAAGACCAACAGGGAAAGTCGCAGCCACGCCGGCTTTGTATCCCTGTAGAAAGCTTCCAGCAACCGTGAAAAGAGAGCATACTTTTCACGGGAATAGGGATGCCAATGTAAATCCGGGCCTAGAGTACCTTTGTCCAGCAGCACTGACTTGACATTACAAAATGAGTATAGGCCGAATGTGCCCTTATATCGTCCAAAACCGCTGTCCTTGACTCCACCGAAGGGAAGGGCCGAATTGGCTTGCGTGGCCAGGGCGTTGTTAATGGAGACGTTCCCGGTTTCAAGGGCGCGCGCCACGCGTACCGCACGGTCCAGGTC
>JAGOBZ010000349.1 GCA_017999015.1 Kiritimatiellia bacterium | reverse complement strand
ACGAATCCGACGAGGCCGAGCTGCGGCTCCTCGAAACCGCCGTTTGAGACGACCGGCATCGGGAAATAGGCGTCCGGGCGTTCCGGCAGACGCGGCATCTGCCCGTCCGCCGCGGAGTGCGCCACCCAGTCCCAAAGCGAGTAGAACTCGCTCCCTGGCTGATAGGGTGTCACATGCTCATGGTAGAGATAATTCTGAACACTCGCCCATTCAGTGCCGTGGAATCGGCAGTTTCGATAGTCGTGAAAACAAAGGATGTCGTTGTAGAACTCGGCGCACTCCTCGAAGGAAAACTGCGCCCACGGATCGATCCGACGCATCGCCGCGAGCTGCTCCTCATACTGGCGGCGCATCATCTCGGTCATCCATTTCCCCAACCCGGGTGCATGACCATGTTCCCGGCTCCAGCACTCACGGACTCTGGCGCCACACTCCTGATCGGCCTGCACCAGCCCCGCGCCGCGACGAACCAATCCACACGCGACGTGGTCCGTCCACCAGGCGCGCCCGTATTCTGTCCCAGGGCAGAGCGTCGCGGACTCGCCGCCGCCGAGCCAGCCCAGCGCATCGAGCCATGGGGTGCCGTCCACCTTGAGGCAACAGTGCGCCTTCACCTCGCGTGTGAAGAGATCCGTGTAATCGAGGTTGTACTTGCCGTCGGGACGCAAGCCGACGCGCACATTCCAGTGGTGCCCGCCCGGCCACGCCCAGACGTGCCCGTCCACAGAGCGCAGGTCGTTGCACATCTTTGTGAAGGCGGCATCGTTCGGATAGCACGGAAAGTAGTCCGGCGTCACCCAGTCGCCGTGTTTCTCCCAGCCCTCAACCATCGCGACGAACGGAACGGACGGGAAACGTTTCGCCTTATAGGTCTCGATCCAGCGCTGCACGAGCCCGGGATGGCGGAACCACGCGCGGTTGAACTTCATCTGGAACGGGCCCTTCTTGGCCCAGTCCGGCACGTCCCGCCGGTCGGCGAGCTTCGTCTGGCACCAGCGCCGGTCCTTCGCCCATTCGCGGTAGATATCCGCCGCATCCCGCCATTCACAGGGCTCACCGTTTTTCCCGCTGAACGCTCGCATCACAATGTCGTACGAGGTCTCGCGCGTTATTTCCGAACATTCGAAGTGATTCCAGCGGAGCAGGAGATCGCCCTCGCGGAACGTGCCGTCCGGCAGTTGCGCGCGCCACCATCTGTCGACCAGCAGGCTCTTCGCATAACCCTGGTCATCTTCAGCCGCTGTGTAGAGACCGCCGAGTTTGGGATCGTAGAACGCGCCGAACGGTGAGGAAAGGCTCCCAGGAAATTCGCCGTGAAGCCGGGCCTTCCAATATTCGCGCTTCGGATCCATCGGATACCGATTAACGCCGCCTTTCATCGTGCCTGCCGTCGCGCAGTCGTCCGTCGGGTCGCCGCCGAGCGCTTCGCTCAACGCGATGATCGGATAGGCCGTGTCATACGTCGCCCAGCCCGGCTTCGGCGTCGAGGCGATGCGCCAGCGCACCATGCCGTCGCCCGAATCTGCGGTCACGCGGCAGACGACCTCTTCAAGCGCGGGGCCGATGTCGCGGTAGACGAGCCGGACGCCCCCGTCGATGGCCTCGCAAGCGAAGGTCTTCGCCTGCCTTGCGTCCGCCGTCGCGATCACCGTGAAGTCGTTTGTCCGGCGGCACTCGATGCGCCAGAGCGGTTGCGCCTTGGGCGCGACGAAGTCGAGTCCCGTCGCCCGCGCGACGATGTGGCCGACGGAGCCACGCCCGGCGTCGGTTGCGTCGAGCGAAACGGAGAGGCCGCCCGTCTCGACGGAGGCCGCTACGGCCGTCCCTGAGAGAAGCGCCGAGATCAGGAAAAACACAGTTGCCGTTATTTTCATGGGGATTACCAGATGTCGATGAGCATCCCTGGGTTGAGCACGACGGGTTTACTTAAGGTTGGACCTCGGTTCCTCCGTCACCACCACCGCCTCGATGCCGAGCACCTTGGCGAGTTTGACGAGGCTCGCGGCGTGGTGTCCCACGCCCAGCGCGAAGTGGTGAGTCGGCCCTTCGGCCACCCAGCGCAGCAGGAAGGTGCGCACGTCAGGCAGGAACTTGCCGTGCGTGTTGGTGTTGCCGGTCGGCGGAATGGGGCCGGCCATCGACTCGCCCTCGGCGACGATGAACTTCATGCGGCCGTCGGCCTTGACGCCGATCGAGAGCATCGTGATCGGCCCTTCCTTGATGTTGAACTCGACGCCCGCGCCCTTGCCGGGCTTGCCGTGGTAGGTCTTGAGCGAGCGCAGCACCGGCTTGCGCGAGGCGATATTGAGGTGGTGCGGCCCGTCGTGGCCGACGAGCACCGTGTCGCGGTCGAAATCGATGGGATGGAACTCGGCGAAGCTGCCGCCGATGTCCAGCCGGTCCATGATCATCATCGCGATGCAGTTTTTCAGGTCGTATTCGCCGCACATCGGGAAGCCCGCGCCTGTCAGCAGCGAGTTGCCGACGATCAGGTTAGTGACCAGCTCGCGCATCGGGGTTTCGGGCAACGCCTCGTAGTAGTAGGCGAGCCCGTCGAGTTTCCGCTCGGCGATGAAGGTCTCCAGCGCCACGGCGGCACGGGCGGCGACATCGAGATCGCCTTCGGTCAGCTTGGTGGTGATCGGATCGGAGACCGGATCGGGCGTGTCGAAGAAGTCGAGGATGCGGCGCTTCATGGCCTCGACCGCAGGCGGATCGCCGGCCAGATAGTGCTTGAGGATCTCATCCGGCTCGCACAGGGCGATGTGACAGCCGAAGGCCGCTGTCACGGCGGTCGGGTCGACGTGCATGTCGTACATCGATTCCAGCACGTGGCCCATCAGGCCGATGCGCGCGCGCCTCAGGTCATGCAGGACCTTGGCGAGCTGGCACCAGCGCGCGAGCTCACCGTCGGCGATCGGGTCGCCCTCGCGCATGCCGAGGATCACGTCCGCCACGGGCCGCCCCATGCGGATCGCCACGCCGGTGAACTCGGGCACCGAGCAGAAGTCATCGTTGCAGAGCTGGATATACGTTTTGGCCTTGTCGTAGGGCATCGCGCGCAGCGGCTGGAGCGCCACCAGCACGATCGGCACGTTCAGGTCCCGCGCGATGACGCCGAAGGTGGAAGAGGTGGCGTAGGTGACCATGTCGACGAAGAGCAGGTCGAGGTCGGCGGCCTTCAGCGCAGGCAACGCGGCGTAGGCGGTTTCCGCGTTGTCGAGCAGGCCGAAGCAGACGGTCTCAACGCCGTTCGCCCGGACTTTGCCGTCGAACACCGCGAGCTTGCGGTGCATCTCGTCGAGCAGGCCCTCGAATTGTGCCCAATAGGTGTGATGCCCAACGCCGACGATGCCGACTTTAGCGGTCAGCGGTTTTCTACGCTCAATTTTCACGGATGGGTTCCTTGTTTTGTAAAGTGGACTCAAGACGCATGGTCCGGGACTCAGGCGTCAAAAAAAGCGCGCGCTGCTGGTCAGCCGACGGCGGCGGGAAGAAGCCGCTCGCCAGCCGTCCGGCCAGCAGGGTCGGGAAAAAGGCGAAGGCGCCGCTCCACCAGGTCGGGATGGCCGGATGGAGGCGGACCAGCGCGATGCCGGCCGCGCCGGCAAGCAGGCCGAGCGCGGCGCCGCCGGTGTTGGCGCGGCGCGAGGACATGCCGAGCACGTAGACGCCCAGCAGCAGCCCCAGAAAGGTACTGGCCACCGCCGTGATCTGATCGATGAAATTCTTGCCGATGTAGGGCGCGAGCAGCGCGGCGCCGATGACGCCCGCGCCGATCGCCGCAGTCATCAGCCGGTTGGCGCGCACGGAGGTTTCGCGCCGGTTCAGCACGTCGAAGGTCAGCACCGAGGCGATGCTGTTGATGCCGCCCTCCAGCGTGCTCAGGGCCGCCGCGAGCAGGCCGGCGCACATCAGCCCGGCGATGCCCGGCACGCGCAGGTCGCGCACGATGAAGTGCGGCAGGATCTGGTCCTGGCTGGCCAGCGTCGGGAG
>JAGOBZ010000348.1 GCA_017999015.1 Kiritimatiellia bacterium | reverse complement strand
ACCTCAAAAACGCCAAAGTTTTCGGGGTCTTTTGCTTTTCCGGCGGGTTTATCCTGTCTCCTGTTCAAAGGTGGTAAAGTGCGTGTTTCGGCGTGACGTTTCTGGTGAAAAGAGGGACAGGCGAGTCGGGAGCGCTGGCTCGTTTTGGAGCGCGGCGGCTTGCCGCCGCTTTGGAAAGCGGGAGCAAGCAAGCGGGAGCAAGCTCCCGCACTCCACAAACCGGTCGCAGCCCATCGTCCGTCTTCCCGCCTTCGCCCTCGCCCGACTGTGCTTCGCATCAAACACGCGCCCGACTCGCGTCCCCCTGCGCTTGCCGATTACGCCGTAGCGCATGTTGTCCTTGCGTTTCTCGAGGCCCGCACCCGCAGGAAAATGCAGATTGTACGTCCTATACGCTCCGCGCCGTCGTTTGGGGTGGTCAGAATCGCGGTTTCGTTCATTGGCCCAGAGCACGCTCAAGTTTCGCCAGAGCGGTGCGGCGCTTGGCATCGTCCATCCGGCACCTCAAGTGCTGTGGCGATGATCGGGCGATCTCCAGTATCCAATAAAAATACCCATATCGATGACCCAATTCGCTGCCAAAGGGCCTGTTTGCCGCGCCCGAGGCATTCGATTTCCTTTTCCTGAGAGGCTCATGCAAAACCCCCCGGATGCAGCGCCTGACGGCTTGCGTCCGGGGGGCAAGAGCCATATCCCGATAAAAAACGAAACGTGTGGACGTGCAAACGACTAGAGCTGCATATCTTTAAAGACCGTCTCGATCTTCGCCGCAGACTTCAGGCCTTCGATATATTTTTGAACCGCTTCGCGCGATTTGCCCTGCTTGAGCTGCTCCGTCACCTTTTCGGCGGTCGGGACTGGCTGGGGCTGCTGCACCTGTTCGGTTTTCACCAGAATGTGCGACGCCGTGACGGACTCGGGTTTCGCCGGGGTGTCGCCCTGCGCCGCGGTTGCCGGCGACTTCGCCGTGACCTTGATCAGGTGGTACCCGAATTGGGTTTCGATAATGTCACCGACCTTGCCGATCTCCTGTGAGAAAGCGGCATCCTCAAAGGGCTTCACCATCTGGCCGCGTGCGAACTCGCCCAAATCGCCGCCCTTTTGGCTGCTGGGGCAATCCGAATTCGCCTTGGCCAGCTCAGCGAAATCCGCGCCGCCATCAAGCTGCTTTTTGATGCTCTCGATCTTGGTTTTTTTGGCAGTCTTGTCAGCGTCGAGCCCCTTGTTCTTCTCGGCGATCTCCGCGTTGCTCTTTTCAACATCGGCGATGGCTTTTTTCACGTCCGCATCGTCGATCTTGATGTCGGCCAGCACATTCTTTTGAATGAGTTTGTCGATGATCATGCCGTCCTCGAACTCGGCCTTGGCTGCCTCTTCGCCCAGCGGGGATTCTTTGAAGTACTGTTCCGGCGTCTTATTCTGGGGCTTCAACGCCTCTTCCATTTTGCCGAGCTGAGTTTTGCGGTCTTCGTCGGTTACGGCGACGGCCTGTTTTTTGGCTTCGTCGAGAAGCAGCGTCTTCATGATGAAGCTGTAGGCCGCGCGCTGCTCAAAAAACCCTTTTGCCTGTTCCATCTGATCGGCCGGAACATTTTGCGCTTTCAACAAGGCGTCAACCACCTTATCCATATCTTTGCGCAGATATTTCTTGTCGTTGACCGATGCGACGACTTCGTTCGGGTCTGCGGTTGGGGCGGCCGTCGCAGCAGCGGCTACGGGCACAGCGGGATTTTCGGCGGTCTTCACAGCCTCAGAATCTTTTTTGCAGCCGGTAGCGACCATCAGCGTGGAAGCCAAGGTCAGGCTGAACAAGGGGGCGCACTTCATGGTATCTTCGTCTCCTATCACGCAGGTCTCTGCGCAAGTGTTGTGTCTAGCATCTCCCAAGTGACACGACGGACAGCCGAGGGCACTTCGAGATGGAACACCATAAACATACCAAGAAATCGGGATAAGCCAAGGAGAAGATTGGCCCGGCTGCTATTTTTTTGGTCGGACAGCGCCCGTGCCGCCGACTCAAACCGCGGGGCGTCGGAGAGGAGAAGAAAGAGGCCGCGGACGGCTCGGTGCAGCGGCAAGGTCGCCTCACCGGGTTGATATTTCGCCAAATGGGGACAGGCCAGCCGTCCGGAAGGCAGGGAAAAACGTAACCACATCCGCTCGGCCGGATGGCAGTGCGGACAGGTGCGAAGGTCCGGCAAGAGTCCCGCTTGGCGCAGAAGATGCGTCTCATACCAGAGCAACAGGACGCGCAGATCCGTTTCGGGCACATCGCTGAGCCGGTCGAGGGCCTGGCCCAGCAGGGCGAACAGGCCCGCGGACTCCTGCTGGCCTTGCGCCATGCGCGACGTGAGGTCGCACAGATAGGCGGCGGCCATGGCAGGCCGCCAGCGCCGCCGCAACGGTTCGCGCAGCTCACGCGGCACGCATTCCCGAATCGCGTGGACACCCTCGTGTTCGCGCCGATAGAAAAGCAGATCACAGGTGTAGAAAAGATCGTACTGTCCCAGGAACGCGCTTTTGGGCCGGCAGGCCCCCTTGACCGCCGTGACGACACGGCCATAATCCGGCGTGAGCCATGTCACCATGTGGGAGGTTTGCGACCAGGGACGGATGTGCAAGACGATTGCCGGTGTCTGGATGATCAAGGCGGCCGATCCTTTCGGGCGGATCAAACAAGTTCGCGCAAGACGGCATCGCACACCTCACGCCCGCGCGCCGTCAGACGCCAACGGTGCCCCTTGCGCTCGGTGACGCCGTGTATGGCCAAATCGGCGAGGCGTTGTTCCCAGGCTCGGGCCTGCCCGGCCCATGCGGGGAAACGCAGTGCCTCGGCTGCGGGATCGATCCCTTCGCTCAGGCGCAGGGCAAAGATCACACGCTCGGACGCATCCTCCGCTGCGTCAAGCGCGGCGGAGGTGCCCGGCGGCGCGGCATTGTTTTGTACGGCGTGGATATACTCTTCAAGATCTTCGCTGTTGGTCCAGCGCGCCGGGCCGACGCGCGAAGCCGCCGCGGGGCCGAGCCCAAGGTAGTCATGGCCGTGCCACACCGCCAGGTTGTGGCGGCATTCAAACCCCGGGAGCGCATAATTTGAAATTTCATAACGCGCGAAACCCGCTTCGCCGAGCGCCGCCTCAGCCTGTGCGAGCGCGGCGAGTTGAGCGTCGTCGCCGGGCAGTTCGAGGCCGGCCGCGACCTGTACCGCCAATGGCGTGTCCGGTTCCAGGGTCAGCGCATATACCGAAAGATGCTTGAGCGAGAGGGACATCGCGCGGTCGAGCGTCTCTCGCCAAAGCGAGGGCGTGACGCCCGGCAGACCGGCGATCAAGTCGATGCCGGTGTTCGCGAACCCGGCGTCCTGGGCGCGTTTGACCGCCGTGATGGCGGCTTGGGCATCGTGCCGCCGGCCCATGTGCGCCAAGGTCGTGTCATCAAAACTTTGCACGCCGATACTGATGCGGTTCGCACCGATGGCGGACAAAGTCTTCAACAAGGCGGCCGAAGCCGAGGCCGGGTTGAGTTCCACGGTCCATTCCTCGATCGTGTCGAAGGCGAATCGTTCGGCCAACGCATCGGCCAACCGTTTCAAGCCTTCACAGCCCAGCATGGCCGGCGTGCCGCCGCCCATGTAGAGGGTACGCAGCGCATCCTTGCCCAACTCCGGCAGACGGGCAAGAAGGCAGTCGTATTCGCGCGCCGGCAAGGTGCTGTATAGGTCGATCACGCTGGGTGCCGCAACGACCGAAAAAAAGCCGCAATAATGGCACTTGCCGTCACAGAACGGAACATGGATGTAAAGGTGGCTTGGCATGTCGTGTCAACCTTAGCAAGAATTCCTTGGTGACGGCGAGCAGGATACCACAAGTTTGGGATATGGTGAATCCCCGAAAGCGGACGAATCCCGCGTTGACGCGAGAGCGGCGGGTGTGAGAAACTTGCAGAACTTGTCTGAGCGTCTGGCACGACAATGACGGCGTGCGCGGTTCGGCTGAAATGGGGATGGCGA
>JAGOBZ010000347.1 GCA_017999015.1 Kiritimatiellia bacterium | reverse complement strand
GGTTGGCGGATTCCGCCGCCGCGCGTTTCAGAAAGGTTTTGAAGTCCAGGGCATTGTCGCCGTTGCCCGGAGCGTCGCTCAGCGCGCGCAGAATCAGGAAAGGCACGCCGAAGCGCGTGCAGGTATGCGCAATGGCGCCGCCCTCCATGTCGACGCACGCCACGTTGTCCTGAAAACGCATGCGGATCTGGGCGAGTTGTTCAGGCGAGTGGATGAACGAATCAGCGGATCCGAGCAGACCGTGATGGCAGGCTGGCGGCGAGGGCTGTTCAGCCAGCACACCTCTGAAACACGCGAGAAGTCCGGCCGAAGCGCGAAAGCGCGGCTCGCTGCCGAGCATCTGCCCAAAAGCCAGTCCGAGCGGCGTCACGTCCACATCGGTATAGGCGATCTCTTCCGGCACAAGCAGGTCCAGAATACGCTGCCCGGCATGCAGACCCCCGGCGGTCCCGGTGTTGATGACGCATCCCGGCGCAAAATCGGAGAGCAGCAAGGCCAGGGTGCAGGCGGCGTTGACCTTGCCGACACCGGTCTGCGCAATCACCAATTCCTGCCCGCCGTGGCGGGCGTGAAACAGTCTCGTATTGAAATGCACGCGCGCGTCGTGCTGCGGGAAATGCGCCAGCAGCGCCTCCAATTCCTCCTCCATCGCAGCCACAAGGGCGATCGGTTTCTTCATGCGCCTAGTGTCGTATGATCACCGGCCGATGTCAACTCGCGCTTCCCCCGGCCTGGCGTGAAAGAAAGGGTTGGGTGTGTGACTCGATAAACGCGGCCATGTCGTCGGTTAACTCTCTCCACTCGGCACACAGCGGGATCACATGTCCGGCCTCGGGCAGGTCGCGGAGCGATGACGGCCCCTTGCAAGCAGCCAGCCAGCGCCGGGCGGCAGCGGTATCCACCACCGAATCGCGTCCCGCAAGGACCGCAAATACCGGGCAACACAGGCGCGCAGACCGGCTTTTGTTTTCGCGGATCAGCCTGAAAAGAGCGCGGTAGACACGGAAGGGGATAAAGCGATCGCGCGCGAACGTGAAAGAGGGGTCGTCCTCGGCGACCCCTTGCACGGCAAAAGGCGATTCGAACGTCGGCGAGAGGCAGAGCGCGACGCGGGCCAGCGCGAACCAGACACGCGGCGGCAGCAACGGACTCCGCGCGCGCGCCACATCGATGAGCGGGGCGAAGACCGCCACACCGTCCACCAGCCCCGGCAGGCGCAACGCCGCATCCAGCGCGAGCGCGCCGCCCAGCGAATGGCCCACGACCCACACCGCATCATGCGCCTCGCGTAGCCGCACCAGTTCGTCGGCCACCTGCGTGCGCCAGAGCGCCAGCGATTGGCATCGGGCGAACGCGGCAGGCTCGGCACTGCCGGGCAGGCGCATGGCACGGCAGGTGAACCGTTCACCTTCAGCCAGACGGCGCGTGATGCGCCGCCAGACGCAGGGCGTGTCCGCAAAACCGTGTATGAAGAGCAGCGCGACGGACCCGTTGCCGATCCGGTAGGCCGCGGCATCCGGCAAAAGACCGCTGGGCCCGCGGTGCGCACGTTTTTCCCAAGCCCGACGGCGCAGCCCCACCCAAAGCCCATGCAGCAGATTCGTGGCAAGCCAGACCGCACCCACCCATATCAAAGGCATATACACCTCACGCATGTCTTCAGCATAACCACATCGTCAGATTGGCGCAAGGCAATTGGTGCCCGCACTCCAGATCGTTCACTCGGCTTGCCGCCGCCTTGGGAAGCGACTACACTCCTGTCATGTTTGCGTTCGATCTCCATATCCACTCCTGCCTCTCGCCATGCGGCGATCTCGATGCGTCACCGCGCGCGATCGTGCAGGCCGCCAAGGCCGCAGGGCTGAACGGCATCATGCTGGCCGACCACAATTCGTCGCGCAACAGCCCGGCGCTGGCGGAAGCCTGCCGGCGCACGGGGCTGAGCGGCCTGTTCGGGATGGAGATCACCTCGGCGGAGGAAGTACACAGTCTGGCGGTTTTCGATACGCTGGAACAGGCGGTTGCGATGACCGAGATCTGTTATGCCGCCCTGCCCAAGCGGGTGAACCAGCCCGAGGTGTTCGGGTATCAGGCCGTGGTGGATGCCGACGACAACGTGGAGGAATTAGAGTGGCGGCTGCTGGGTGCGCCGACCCGCCTGACGCTGCGCGAGGTGGGCGAACGTATCCACGAGCTGGGCGGCCTTTTCATCGCGGCGCATCTCGACCGCGCGGTATTCAGCGTGACTTCGCAGCTCGGCGGCCTCTCTGGCGACGAGGGCTTCGACGCCGTGGAACTGAGCCGGCACGCAACCTTGGAGGCGTGGCGCGACAAGACGCTCGGCCTGCCGGTGATCCGCTCGTCCGACGCCCACTACCTCGGCGACATCGGCACCATCTGGAGCGAGGCCGATCTCTCTGTTTTTTCGACACAGGCGCTAAAAGCGGCATTGAATCGCCTCCCGCGTCCCGCTACACTGTGACTTACTTTCTTAAACGGATCTCTTATGGCATTACGATACTTGACATCAGGCGAATCGCATGGCCCCGCATTGACCGCGGTTCTCGAGGGCATGGCGGCCGGCTTGCCGCTCACCGAGGCGTTGATCGCCGTCGATCTCGCGCGCCGTCAGACCGGAACCGGCGCCGGGGACCGCATGGCGATCGAGCAGGATCGCGCCGCAATCCTGTCGGGCGTGATGGAGGGCGTGACAACCGGTGCCCCGATCGCGCTCCAGCTTGCCAACCGCGACCATGCCAATTGGAAAGGCAAGGCGGTGCCGGCCTACACCACGCCGCGCCCCGGCCATGCCGACCTCGCTGCCGCAGTCAAATACGGCTACTCCGACATCCGACCCTCCCTGGAACGCGCGTCGGCCCGTGAAACCGCCGTGCGCGTGGCCGTCGGCGCCGTCTGCCGCGCCTTTCTCAGAACCTTCGGCATCACCGTGGAGGGCTATGTCGCGTCCATCAACGGCCACGCCGCCCGCCTGGAAGGCATGGCCTTCAGTGACCGTATCGCGCGCGCCCGCCGATCAGAAGTGCAGTGCCCCGACCCGGAGACCGCCGCGCAGATCATCGCGTCGATCGAGCAAGCCAAAAACCAGGGCGAGACGCTCGGCGGCATCATCGAAGTCGTCGTGCAGGGCGTACCCGCCGGACTCGGCTCGCATGTCAACTGGGACCGGCGTCTGGACGCCCGACTCGCGCAGGCGGTGCTGGGCGTGCCGGCGATGAAAGGGGTCGAGATCGGCAACGCCTTCACCGGCACCGCCAAGCCCGGCTCGCAGGCTCACGACGCCATTGTGCCCGGCCCCGCAGGGCTGGAACGCCGGGGCGACGCCTGCGGCGGCATCGAAGGCGGCATCTCCAACGGCCAGCCCGTTTGGCTGCGCGCCGCCATGAAACCCATCCCCACCACGCGTAAAGGCCAAGACACGGTTGACCTTGCCACCGGCAAACCGTGCCTCACCTATTACGAACGTTCTGACATCTGTCCCGTGCCGCGCGCGGTCGTGGTGCTCGAAGCCGTTGTCGCGATCGTCGTGGCCGACGCCCTGACGGAGAAACTGGGCGGTGACAGCATCGCTGAGATGATGCCCCGTTTTGCCACGCTGCGGCGTGTCACCCTCGACGACACACGCATGTCCGGCCAGCCGCACCTTTTCTGGCCGTAACCCTGAACCTTCTCCCCTCCTACGCGCATGCACCTTTATCTCTACGGCCCTCCCGGCAGCGGCAAATCCACCATCGGACAGATCCTCGCGCGACGCCTGGATCTGCCCTTCATCGACCTCGACGCCTTCATCGAATGCACGGCCAAACAACGCATCCCCGATATCTTTGCCTGCGAGGGCGAGGGCGGTTTCCGGATGCGTGAAGCCGCCGCGCTCGATCAGGTCGCGCACGGGCCCTCCGCAATCATTGCCCTCGGCGGCGGCGCCCTGCTCAGCGCAAAGAACCGTGCCCTGGCCGAGTCCACCGGCGACATCCTCTGTTTCCAGGCCGACGCCGCCACGTTG
>JAGOBZ010000346.1 GCA_017999015.1 Kiritimatiellia bacterium | reverse complement strand
CTTGGTAAGAGAGCAGCTTGAGCACCAGCGCGCTGCGCCGGATCTCGGCGTTCCAGCGTTCGCAGGGGATCGTGCGTTCGACCCAGTCCAGCCAGTACACCTTGGTGCGCTCCACTTCGAGGATCACGCGTTCGAGCGTGATCGGGCGCAGCTTCTGGTGATAACTCAACAGCAGGAACGCATCTTCGTCCAGGGTGATCGGCCGCGCCTCCAGCACATCCGCGTGCGGCAGGTTGGTGTAGAGGTAGAGCGACTCATAGGGGCCGTCGGTCACACGGCTCTTGATGAAGTCCACATGGCTCTCACTGACCGTCTCGTGCCGCGCGTACCCCAGCCGTGGCTGGTAACGCACCGTGAAGACCGGTGCGCCGCGCGTCAGCCGCAGGAGACGCAGCAGTTCCGGCGGCGCGTAGTAATGACTGTTCTCCCTGTGGCGCGGCATCAGGTCGATCAGTTCGAACACGCCCTGCGGGCTCTCATAGACGGTCCGCAGCACATTGGTGTTGGGGATATAGGCCTGCGTGACTGTATAAGACGCATCGACCTCGATGCCGAACGCGCCGCCCTGTTCTGCATCCAGCAGCGCGGCAAAGGCCGAGCCCGAGTCAAAATCCGGCAGGCAGCACCACACCACGGTGCCCTTGCGGTCGATCAACGCGGCAGATTTACAATTCCCGACAACGCCATACTCCATCGTTTGATCCTCCGGAGTGACCTTAACAAAATCGGGCTCCGGGATTCAACCTAAAGAGAGCAGTTGAACCGGCGATTTGTGTACAAGGCCTGCATAATCAGCGACTTACACGGACAGGCCGTTTCACCTAAATGGTGCAAAGCGTAACGGTGCCTCTTATACTCATTTTTGCTTAAGAAAGGGGTATAAGATGAACGGCACCGTTACGATTGAGAAGGAGGGCAGAGAGGTTGTCGCGGGTCAAGCCGAGAGTGTGCGGCTGCTGACGCGCGGCGGAGGGCCGGGGTACGAGGTCGAATGGGACGCGGAGGCGAAGGTCACGCCGGCGGGGTCGCTGGTGTATTTCGCGCAGTACCTGAAGACGGGCGGGCTGCTTGACCGGCTGTGCGAGGGCGCGCCGCTGGCGTACGGCAGCAACAACGCGCCGGAGGTGCGGGACGTGTTCGGGACGGCGGTGCTCGCGATCCTCGGCGGCCAGACGCGCTACGCGCACATCAGCGCGTTGCGGGAGGATCGCGTGGGGCCGGAGGCGCTGGGGATGTCCAAGGTCGTGTCCGAGGACAGCGTGCGCCGGGCGCTCCGGCGCGGGACGGCCGACACTTGGGACGCGTGGCTTCTGCGGCAGGAGCGGTCCGTCTGGGAGCCGCTGCTCGCGGAGCCGTACATCCTCGACATCGACAGCACGGTCAAGCCGCTCTACGGGCACCAGGAGGGCGCGGAACTGGGGTACAACCCGAAAAAGCCGGGCCGTCCTAGCCACAACTACCACACGTACTTCATCGGGGCGCTGCGCGTGATTCTGGGCGTTGACGTGCGGCCCGGGAAGGAGCACTCGGGCGGCTGCGGCATGCCCGGGCTGTGGGCGCTGATCGACGCACTGCCGCCGGAGCTCCGCCCGCGGCTGATCCGCGGCGACGTCGGCTACGGCAGCGAGGAAAGCATGGCGCAGGCCGAGAGTCGCGGCCAGCTCTACCTGTTCAAGCTGAGGCGGACGACGAAGGTCAGGGCGCGGTTCCGGGAGCTGGCCGCCGCCGCGGACGGCTGGATCGGCGCGGGCGACGGCTGGCAGGCGTCCGAGTGCCGTCTGAAGCTCGGCGGCTGGACCGCCGCGCGCCGCTGCGTCTTCCTGCGCCGCCCCGCCGCAAGGCCGCCGGCACACGCCGGGCTGCCTCGCCCGGCGGAGCCGGAGTTCGACTTCGTCGCCGGGCTCGGCGAGGCCCCGGACTGGGAGTACGTCGTGCTGGTGACCAACGACGAGACCCTGGACGCGGCCGCCCTGTCCCAGGCGTACCGGGACAGGGCGGACTGCGAGAACGTGTTCGACGAGATCAAGAACCAGTGGGGCTGGGCCGGCTTCGTGACCCGCGACCTGCGGCGGTGCCGCATCATCGCGCGCCTGATCGCCCTCGTCTACAACTGGTGGAACGTCTTCACGCGCCTCGCGCAGCCGGACCGCCACCTGGAGGCCGTCACGTCCCGCCCGTTGCTGCTGCACGCCGTCGGCAGGCTCGTCACGACCGGACGCCGCAAGATCGTCCGGCTCACTTCGACACACGCGCTGAGCGGCCAGATCCGCGTCGTCCTCGACAGGATCGGCGCTTTCATGAACCGGCTCGCCTCAACTGCGGAGCAGTTGAGCGTCGAGCAGGTCTGGGCACTCATCCTCTCCGCCGCTTTCGTCAAATGGCTGCAAGGAAAGGCGCTTCAGCCCGTCACGCAAGGCGCTCAAATGCTGTTCCGGCTAACTACATGAAGAGTCAACTGCTCTTTTTAGGTTAAAAAATAATTTGTTGCACCACGAAGGCACGAAGAGCACGAAGTTTTTTAATGACTCGCCCCTTCTTCGTGTACCTTCGTGACTTCGTGGTGAGAATCTTGGGTTGCGGGCAGCGCCCGCGTTAGAGGTTAAGGGGTTTTCTCTTTACTGCGTGAGACGGCTTGGCCCTCGGGACCGAGCGCGGCGCGTGAAGAGCCGCAGGCGGCCAGCACCTGATCCGTGGTCTTGAAGTGACACTTGCAGGCTTTGAGAAGCACCTCGGGCCCGGCTTTCTTGACCAGTTCGATGGCCGAGGCCTTGACCTGCTCAGAAGCCCCTTTGTGCGCCTGGATGCCATGCGTTTCGCCCAAGCGGCCCAAGCCGCGCAGAAAGGCTTCGCGCGCCAGTACGGAGGCCGACGCGACAGCGATATCTGACTCGGCCTTGTGGCGCTGTTCGAGCTTGATCGAGCGCCCCTTCTTCATCAGCGCCCGTTCGATCACCTGCTTGGCGCCGAACTGGTCGGCCACGGCACGCGGGCAGTCCGGCACGGTTTCCAGCAGGTTTTCGATGCAGCGCGCGTGTGCCCAGGCCAGCAGCGAGTTGACGTTTCGGATCTTGGCGTAGAGCCGGTTGTAGGCCTCGGGGCCGATAGACACCATGGCGAAGCGTTTGGGGCCTAACAGTTGGCGCGTTTTCGTGCCGATGAAAAAAACCGCCTTGTCGCTAAGCTGCTTGCAGTCTTTGACGCCGAGTTCCTGCATGGCATGGGCGAGGTCGGGGTCGACATAGACCGCGCAGGCCACCAGCGGCCCGAAGAAATCGCCTTTGCCGCTCTCGTCGATGCCCATGTGCGGGGCCACGAGATCCGGGTTGAGCGTCTCCTCGTATCCGACGGTGGCGGACTGCAGCACGTTGGGTTCGAGGAAGAAGAGGACGAAATCTTCCGCGCCCTTGCCCTGCACCAGGCACTTGCCGCTCTTGTAGAGGTTGACCACGCAGTCCTGCGCCTCAACCGCAATCACGGTGTGCGGCACCTGCTTCGGGCGATAGTTGCCCATCTTAAGCAGGATCTTTAGCGCTTCCTGCTGCTCGCTGTTGAGCACGAAAGTATACGAATTCTTTTTTTCCATCGCGCATCGATTACAGCACAAGCCTCATCCCGGTTGCAAGCAGGAAGGGTGTCGGCCGGCAGTCAGTCAACGGTTGGTGTTGGTGGTCGGGGTAGTGGCAGACGCGTGCGAGGGTAACGGGTGGCGCGCATCCGTTCTTACTCAGGGCAGACAATAATACAGCACCTTTTCCACGCGCTTGGGCTCTGACCCTGCGATGGTGTGCCGCTCAAAGGATGCGTACCTCAGGTCGTACAACTTCTTGCCGGCATAGGCGAGCCAGACCGGTCCCGCGCTGAAGCGGTCGCCGCCTGCACCCTGTTTTCCCGCCTGGATCGTGACGCGGTTCATCTTCGCGAGTCGTGTTGGATCGACGGGAAATGTAAGCACGCATTCGTTGGTGGTTCCGGACGGGATCATACCGAGCGGCTCGCCGTTGAAGAGAACCGGGCACGCACCGTCGACAC
>JAGOBZ010000345.1 GCA_017999015.1 Kiritimatiellia bacterium | reverse complement strand
GGTTCTGGGACATGACCTTGGGCAGACGCGCCGCGTCGCTGAGGAAATCAAGGCCTTGTGCGACCGCACTCCAGGCGCCCGTGACGCGAGCGTCAGCATGGATGACGGTAAACCTGAGTTGCTGGTTCAGGTGGATCGGCTTAAGATCGCGACGCTCGGCCTGAATGTTTCGGACGTGGTCGAAACGATCCGCACCCTCTTCTACGGCAAAGAGGCCTCCGACTTCCGTGAGGGTGAGAACGAATACTGGATCTTCATGCGTCTGAAGGAGTCACGCCGCAGCGAACTCGCCGACATCATGAACTCTGAAGTGGTTCTGCCCAACGGCAGGCGCATTCGCATCGATGCCATAGCCGAGGTGGTTCAGGATCTGGGTCCGCTCGATATCGAGCGCAAAGACCAGGAACGCATGGTGAAAGTTGAGGTCGACTATTTCGGACGCTCTATCGGTGACGTGGTAGCCAGCATCCAGCAGGGTATTGCGGAAGAGATCGTTTTGCCTGACGCCACCCACATCACCTACGGCGGGATGGTCAAAGAACAGGCCGAGGCGTTTGCCGATCTGATCGGATTGACCGTTCTGGGGCTCGTGCTCGTCTACATGGTCATGGCCGGCCAGTTTGAATCGCTCATCGATCCATTCGTGATCTTTCTCGCGCTGCCTTTTGCTTTTTCAGGGGTTTTGCTCGGTCTCTATGCCTTCGGCATGACCTTCAACATGTTCAGCTTCATCGGCATCATTCTGCTGGTCGGCACGGGCGTCAACAACGGCATTGTGCTGGTCGACTACATCAACACTTTGCGGGCGCGGGGCGAAAATATGGTCGATGCCATCCGGCACAGCGGGCGACAAAGATTGCGTCCGGTCTTGATTACCACTCTCACGACCGTTTTTGGTATGATGCCCCTCGCTCTGGCGGGTGGAGAAGGTTCGGAGACCTGGAAACCTATGGGCGTGACCGTGATCGGAGGGCTCTCTTTCTCAACGGTCGTGACCCTGATCTTGGTTCCGGTTCTTTACAGCCTTTTCAGTCGGGATGTCCGTAAAAAGCGGATCCGGCTATTGCCGTCAGGATTGTGTCCGGCATCTGAAAGAAAGGAGCACGAATGAACATGCGCACGATGACTACGGTTCTGGCCCTCTTGGCGGCCAGTCAGGGTTTCGCACAGCTATCTGTCCCCAAGCCCAAACCGCTGCCTGTTGTTTCCGCCGAAGGCGCCGCACAGCTTGAAGCCCTGATCGGAAGCGGACTGACTGCCAAGCCGGTCAAGCCGCGCAAGGTGCTGGTCTTCAGCCGATGCGAAGGATTTGTGCACGGTGAAGGGATCGTTTACGGTATCAAAGCGCTGGAAATCGCGGCGCGGACCGGTGCGTTCGCAGCAACTTTCAGCAGCGACTACACAGCACTGACCGACAAAAAGGCCCTCTTCACGTATGATGCCGTCGTGCTCAACAACACCACGCGTCTCAAGGCCAAGGAAAATCCAGCACTTGTGCCGAACCTGATCGAGTTTGTGAAGAGCGGACGCGGCCTCTGCGTGATCCATGCAGGCGCCGACAACTTTTACGACAGCCCCGACGCAGCCGAAATGGTCGGCGGGCAGTTCGACGGCCACCCGTGGACGGCCGGCGGAACATGGGCCTTCAAACTGGATGAACCGGCCCACCCGCTCAACCGTGCTTTCGGCGGCCAAAGCTTTAAATTCGGGGATGAGATTTATCAGCAAAAATCGCCCTTCTATGACCGCGCCAAACTGCGCGTACTGGTGTCGCTTGACCTTTCCGACGAAAAGACTAACGACGTCAAAAACAAGAAACGGGCCGACAATGACTATGCCGTAAGCTGGATCCGTCCCTATGGCGCAGGCCGGGTTTTTTATACGTCGTTCGCACACGACAAGCGGGCGTTTCTCAACAAGATGACGTTATGGCACATTCTCGACGGACTCCAGTTCACGTTGGGCGATCTCAAAGCTGATGCCGCCCCCCTATCACGCTAATTCGGAAACGAGCCATGAAACCGTTGTTCATCGTACTTTCCGCCCCTTCGGGTGCCGGAAAAACCACATTGTGTGATCTGTTGTTACAGCATTATCCCGAGCTCTGCTACTCCGTTTCCTGTACAACGCGTGAGCCGCGCGTGAATGAAGAGGACGGCGTGGACTACCATTTCCTGCCGGTGGAAAGTTTTAAACGCATGATCGCCGAAGGCGCATTTCTTGAGCACGCCTTGGTCCACGACAACTATTACGGCACGCTCAAACAGCCCGTTTATGACGTGCTGCGCGAAGGCCAATGCATGCTGCTCGACATCGACGTCGAAGGCGCCGGACAGATTCGCGACACGGTGCGCAACCTTCCGGCCGGTGATCCGCTGAGGATAGGCTTCATCGACATCTTCATCTCGCCGCCCTCGATCGCGGATTTGAAGGACAGGTTGGAAGGCCGCGCGACCGACTCCAGCGAAGTGATCGAAAAACGGCTCCGCAATGCCGAAAAAGAGATGGCACGGGCCGGCGAATACATGTTCCGCGTCACCAATGACGACCTGGACGTCGCGTTTCGCCGCCTGTGCGACATCATCAACACCAAAGCCGAACTGATCTGACCGCCGGAGGCAACATGTCCACCATCCTGCTGGGAGTCACCGGATCGATCGCCGCCTACAAGGCGTGTGAACTGACGCGTCTGTTTGTCAAAAGCGGGCATGCCGTACATGTGCTCATGACCGACGCGGCCACGCGGTTTGTATCGCCGCTGACCTTTCGGACGCTTTCGCGCAACCCGGTGTCCGCCGGCCTGTTCGATGCCCCCGAGGAGTGGGTGCCCGGACACATCTCGCTGGCAGAGCGTGCGGATGCGCTGGTTGTCGCGCCCTGCACGGCCAATGTGATCGCCAAGCTGGCGCACGGGCTGGCGGATGATATCCTGACCTCGACCGCGCTGGCGTCCCGCGCGCCGCTCGTGATCGCACCGGCCATGAACACCGGCATGTGGGATCATCCCGCGACGCGGGCGAACATAAGCCTGCTCGGAGCGCGTGGCGCGACGTTTGTCGACGCCGGCACCGGCGACCTGGCGTGCGGCACCTCCGGCAAAGGACGCATGGCGGAGCCGCAGACCGTTTATGACGCCGTCCTGCGGCGGCTGGCTGAATGCGGGACGGTCAACTCTTGAAGAAAACCATCGTGCCGACCGGAATCTTGGCGTCGTCGACTGTGTTGCCCGGCACCAGCACGCCTTCAATCAGGAAGAACGTGTCCGGCGACCGCCACCGGTTGCCGCAGATCGCGGTCGCCAAGCGGTTCGGCGCAATCGGCCCGCCCACCGAATAGCCCACCAGCACCTTGGTGCCGTAGGGCAGCTTCAGCACCTCTTCGGGGCTCAGTTGGCTGCCGCGCACGTACTTGCCGTCCGGGCGGACGTAGAGCGTCGTAAAGCGCCTCACCTCATCCCCTGCGATATCCTGTGCTTTGCCGTTGACGCCAATGACTTGATAGGTCTCCAGCCGGTTCTCCCGCACATCGGCGCGCACCGTGATCCGCGTGCCGACCGGCAACTGCTTAAAGTCTGCAATCTGGTTGCCGAACTTCTTGGAGCCGTCCGGAAAGGTGTAAAGCGTCGTCTTATCGTTATACGCATCCCGGGCGACATCCCACGCGCTACGGCCCTTGACGATCACGTTGTCATCCGGCTTGGCGATTGCGGCAGGCCCTGCTGCCACAACCGCAGGCCCCCTGCTATAAAGGACTTGCGCAAGGTAGGCATCCCCGACAACCAACCTGCGCGCTTTGACATCCGGATCGGAGGCCGGTCGCGACTTCAGGTTCAGCCGGTTGCGCACGGACGGCAACGCAAACATCATGCCGCAACGTTTGCGCCCCCGGTGGCTTCGCTTGTGCCATTTGTTCGGAGCGCCATACGCGACATGCGCGTGCGAAATCACGTTGTGGTCGGGGATCTTGTAGATGTGCTTGAGTTCGCCGATCAAATCCGCCAGCGACCGGTATTGTGCGGCGGACAGCGGCTTGTTGT
>JAGOBZ010000344.1 GCA_017999015.1 Kiritimatiellia bacterium | reverse complement strand
TCGCCCAGCGCCGCCACCTCCGACGGCGCGCCGAGCGCCGCGGCCGTGTGGCGCGTGTCGCCGATCAGCACCGCCCGCTCCGGCAGCGGCCCCTCGTCGGTCATGATCGGCAGCGTCACGCCGGTCAGTTGCGCCGTGAACCGCTGCAGCTCCTCCGCCGCGTACACCTGCGACGGCGACGCCTGCGCCGGCCGCACCAGCGTGACCGCCGCCGGCTGGCCGCGCCGCGCCAGCGTCACCGACTGCGCCGCCAGGCCGAACGGCACCAGCAGCGCGACGAACAGACTCCACCCAGCCCTTCTCATCACGTCCCCCTCCCCCCTAGTGCTCTGCACAGCTCGCAACACGGACACGCCCCCGCAGGGCGGTCTCGCCGAGGCGTCCCTTGTCTATAACTTGAACGTTTTGTCACACTTCAAGCGTAAAACCGGTTAAGTTTTTCGGGTAAGCGTATCCGGTTAAGGGTGGCGAGCAAGTGTTTCATCCTACTCTTTACCGCCCCGCTTAACCGTACCCTTACTCGGCTCCCCTTACCCGACCCGCTTACATCGATTGCCATCCAACGTTCCCGAAGTTATCACCCTCGTTTGTTCCCGTTCCGCGGGCGACGGGCTAACCGATGCCCTGCGGCCGGCCCAGGACCGCTTCGACGCGCTGCGCCAGCCGCCGCGCGAAGTCATCCAGCTTGTCGCGCGTCCACGGGGTCACCACGACTTGCCGCGTGTCGACAAACAGCTTCTTGTCGCGGGCCTCGCTCTCTTCGCAGGTCCAGAAGAGCGGCTTGCCGAGACCGAGGGCCAGGCCCGCGCCGAAAAAGGCGAGCGGCGACTGGCCGGTGAGATCCGCCACCACGATCGACGCGCGGCGCAGATCCACGATCTGCTCATCGGTGATCTTGTTGGCGTGCTCGCGGCTGTCGATGCGCACCGCCGCGTAGCCCGCGGTCTGCAGGCCGGCCGAGAGGCCCTGCGTCCAGAGCGCGTCCGCATCCTTGTCGAGCGTCAGCGAGACTGCGGCCAGCGGCTGCGCCGGCTGCACGCGCGCCGTGTCGAGCGCGGCCCAGCCGGCCGGCGTCAGGCGGTAGACCAGCCCGCCGCTCTGCGGGGCCTGCGGCCCTTTGCCGCCGCGCGGCGCGGCCGTCTCCTCCTCGATCAGGCCGCGTTCAGCGAGGTAGCGCAGGCAGAAAAGCAGCTCCTGCTTGTTGGCGCAGAAACCGACCGCCAGCTCGTTCGGCGTGAGCGCCACGCTCTCCGCGAGCGTCTTGGAGCGCCGCCGCAGATAGCGCAGCAGATAGTCGCCTTTGGCCGCCACATCCGTGTCGCGCGGCACGGCCAGTTTGGCCACCTTGTCCAGTTCCGCCCACGACTTGAAGAGATCGACCGTCACCAGCAGCCGCTCGCCCAGAATGTCCCAGGTGTTGCGGCAGAGCCCGGAGAGCAGGTGCGCCGGCGGAAAGGCCGGCGGGCTGTTCATGAGCTGCGTCTCGGCCAGCGCCTGGATCTGGAAGCGCCCGCAGCGCGGACAGTGGATCTCAAAGGTGTTGGCGCCGGCGCCCGAATGCGTGGCATTCGGAGCGCGGCAGACGGGACACTGAGTGCGGTTATCCATGAACATTCTCCTCTCGTCCACAACTTGAAAGTTGAGCGTTGGACGTTGAGCGTTGAAAGTTACCTCTTCGATGGCTCGCGGCACGGTCGCACGGCGGGCTTACGCGGCCGTCTTCTCGTCCAGCTTGGGATTGAAGAACACGGCCATCAGCACCAGCATCACAACCGAACAGGCCAGCATCGTCAGCCACACTTTATCCCACGAGCCTTCCAGCACGCCCGCCGCGTTCCGCGTGGTAAAGGAATTGATGAGCCTGTTATTCGCAAAGGTTCCGATGAGCGAGCCGAAGCCGAAGGTCATCAGCCCGTAGAAGCCCTGCGCCTGGCTCTGCATGTCAGCGGGAGAGGACTTGCCCACAAAGATCTGCCCGCCGACGATGAAGAAGCCGAAAATGATGCCGTGGACAAGAATGCCGACGTAGATCGCAGGCAGCATGTCGCCGGCGCCCAGATAGTACGCGCCATAGCGCACGACCATGGCGGCCAGGCCCGCGACGATCGACCACTTCACGCCGAACCGGCGCATCGCCACCGTCACCAGCAGCATAAAGCCCATCTCCGCCGCCTGGCCGATGTAGTTGGTCGCCGTCAGCAGCTTGAAGCCCTTGGCCGCAAGGAAATCGGAGAGAAATGCGAAGTGGATGTTGAAGGGAATCATCGCCACGAACGACACCAGCATGAAGATCGCGAAGTTCTTGTCCTTCATCAGCGACACGGCCCGCAGGCCGAGCGCATCGATGACCGAGAGCGGCTGGCCCTTCCCTTTGGGCGGCGTGGCCGGACAGAGCAGCGCGACCAACGCGCCAGCCACGGCGACACCGGCCCCGCAGTAGAACGGGATCGCTGTGCCGTCAATTGACGCCCCGAAAGCCTTGAGCGCCACGATGCTGAAGAACATCGAGGCGACCCAGCCGATCGAGCCGAACACGCGGATCTGCGGGAACTGTTCCGCCGGGCTGTTGGCCATGGCGATCGAAGCGGTCAGGCTCCATGTCGGCATGTAGAACAGCATGGCGATCAGCAGACAAATGAAAACCTCGACGCCCGTGGTCGCGCGGCCGGCCATGAAAAGCATCACCGCGCACACGATGTTCGAAAACGCCAACACTTTCTCGCTGTTGAAAAAGCGGTCGGCGACCATGCCGATCACGGGTGACGCGAGCGCACCGAGCGGCATGGTGCTGAGGATCCACGGCTTCATGGCGTCCCACTTGTTATTCGTCACATAGGTAGCCAGCGCGCCCCAGAAGACCGCAAACATCATGAACTGCAAGAACATCATCGCGCTGAGTTTGACGCGCGTCCCCATTGACATCGTGTTCGACATACCTGCTCCCTTGTTGCGGCGCGGTTTTGCCCCGTCCGCAGGTTGGCAGTCGCCCAGCGCAGGTCCTCCCCGGAACCTCCCGCACATCGACCGTTCTCAACCACTTAGTGTGCACCCATTATCAACACGCCTGCATTGAAATGTCAACGAAAACCGTGTATGCTTTCCGGCATGAAACTGCTGATTACCGCAGGCCCGACGCGCGAGCATCTCGACCCCGTCCGCTTCCTCAGCAACCGGTCGTCCGGCCGGATGGGCTTCGCGGTTGCCCAGGCCGCGGTGGAGCGCGGCCATACCGTAACGCTCGTCGCCGGCCCGGTCACGCTGCCGACCCCCGAGCACGTCTTCCGCGTCGATGTCGTGAGCGCGCTCGACATGCTCGCCGCCGTGCGCCGCCTGCTTCCCTACCAGCACGCGCTGGTGATGTGCGCGGCCGTGGCCGACTGGCGGCCGAAAACCCAGAGCGGCGTCAAGCTTAAGAAAGCCGAGATGCCGCCGGTGATCGAGCTGGAGCCCAACCCCGACATCCTCAATACCCTGCACCCGCTCAAAGAGGGCCGGCCCTTCGTGGGCTTCGCCGCTGAAACCGGCGACCCGCTGGCCGAAGCACAGCGCAAACTGACCGGCAAGGGGCTGGACCTGATCGTCGCGAATGATGTGTCCCGCCCCGACGCCGGCTTTGAAGTGGACACCAACCTCGTCACCTTGCTCACCGCATCCGAGCCGCCCCGCGCCCTGCCGCTGCAGAGCAAGCTCGATGTCGGCCGCGCCATCGTCGCCTGGCTCGAGCAGCGTGTCAGCGCCCCTTGAGGTTTTCCAGCATGCGGAGCAGGTGATCGATCATCTTGACCGAGGCCTCTTCCTCCAGACGGCTGGTGCCCAGCCAGGTTTCATATCCGCCGACCGCGTGCTGCTCCGGCGTCGGCAGATAACCGAAGTAGCCGTGGGCCAGCGAAACCGTAAAGGAGGGCTTGAACGGATTGCGCGCCTTCAGTTCCAGTCCGATCTCGCTGAACACTTCGTTGGGGAAGGTCGTGATGCCGACCTCGCCGATCCGCAACGCCTGCAGCGGGAAACGGGCGCGCGCGGGCTGCCCCTGCAC
>JAGOBZ010000343.1 GCA_017999015.1 Kiritimatiellia bacterium | reverse complement strand
CGCCGTCACGAACCGCGTCACGCTCACGGCCGCGTCGGCGCGCGACCTTGCACGGGTCCTCAACCCCGAAATCAACGCGCTGCGCCTCAGCCGCCAGAACGCCGACCGCGAGGCCCTCGCCGCCGGCTGGTGGGAGGACCCCGCCTTCGACCTGGAGTCGCTGCGCGTGTTGCGCGGCGGTCCGCATCCCTGGATCCTCGGCGCCGGCCTGCGCTTTAGCCTGCCGCTGTCCGGCGTGCCGGGCCTCGAGAAGCGCGCCGCGCTCGCCTACGCGCGCGCCGACGCCTTGGCCGTGGTCGCCGCCGAGCGCGAGCTGCTGGCGGAGGTGGAGCGGCGCTGGCTTGCCTGCGCGACCGACGCCCGCTGCGCGGCCGCGCAGGAGGCCTATCTGGCACGCCTCGCCGAGCGCGAGCGGCAGGTCGCCGCGCTGGTGGCCGCCGGCGAGCTGCCGCCCGACGAGCGCGAACGCCTCGCGCAGGAACGGCTGGCCCTTGAAACAGCCTGCCCCTGCTGCTCGGCCGAGGCGGTCGCGCGCCGGCACGCCCTGCTGCGCACACTCGGCCTGCATCCCGACGCGCCGGTGGAGCTGGATGTCGCGGCCGAGCCGCAGCCCGACGCACTGTCCGCCGCGTTCGGCGCTCCGCCCGCGACCGACCTCGACCTCGTGCGCCACCCGCGCGTGCAGGAGCGGCTGGCGCGTTTCGAAGGCAGCGAAGAGGCGCTGCGCGCCGAGCTGCGCCGCCAGTATCCCGAGCTGGAGCTCGGTCCTCTGGCCGGACACGAGGAGGGCGGCGCGCGCGCGGGGCTGGGCGTGGGCTTCACGCTGCCGCTCTGGAACCGCAACCGCCGGGGCGTCGCCGAGGCCGAAAGCGCCCGCGACAGCACGCGCTTCGAGGCGGTCACCGCCTGGCGCGCCTTGGTTGCGGAGTGGCACGAGGCGCGTGCCGCGCTGCTGGCTGCCGAAACTCTCGAACGACGCCTGCGCGAAGAACGTCTGGCCGCCGCGCAGGCGGCAGCCGCGCGCACCGGGCGCCTCTACGCTCAGGGCGAGGCCGCCCTGACCGAGCTGATCGCGGCCGAAGCCGAGGTCTATGCCATCCATGAAGCATGGATCGAGGCCGGACGCGGGCTGGACGAAGCCCGCATCCGCCTCGCGCTGCTGGCCGTCGGCGGGAGGCAGGAATGAGCAAAGTCCATGCGTTTTGGAGTGCGGCGGCTTGCCGCCGCTTTGGAAAGCGGGAGCAAGCTCCCGCACTCCACTTACCTATCACACACGACTGCAAATCTTGATTGAACCCAGGAGGACACCATGAACCGTTTCACTCTCTTCCCTCTGCTTGTTCTGCTGCCGGCCGCGCTCTGGCTGGCCGGCTGCGGGGAGCACGCACATGACCACGAGCACGGCGAGGCGTGCGACCACGGCGAGAAGCAAACGCTCAACGCTCAACGTTCAACGCTCAACGCTCAAGGTGAGGAACACGAACACGGCGAGGAATGTGACCATGACCACGAAGAAGTGCAAACGCTCAACGCTCAACGTTCAACGCTCAACGCTCAAGCTAAGGAGCACGAACACGGCGAGGCGTGCAGCCATGCGCAAGATAGCGAGGCCTTCACGATGCCGGAGAGTGCCCAGCGGCTGCTCGGCCTGAGCGTCGTGACGGCGATGCCGCGCCGCGTCACCGGCACCGTGCGTTTTCCCGGCCGCTTCGAGCTGATGCCGGATGCGCGCCGCGCGTACAGCGCGCCGCTGCCGGGCGTGGTCGAAGTCAAGGTCCGGCCGCCGCAGCGCGTCGCCGCCGGCGAGGTGCTCTTCACGCTGTACGCCCCGGAGTGGACGCGGGTGAACGGCGAGGTGCGCGACGCTGCGGCCGCGCTCGCGCTGTTCAAGGCTGAGAGCGAGGCCTTGCGCAAACGGCTGGCGCAGCTTCGCGAGGCCGGCGTGCGCCACGCCGAGCTGGAACAGCAGCTCGCGGTGAAAGCGGCCGAAACGGAACGGGCCGAGCAGACCCGCCAGAATGCCGAGGCGGCACGCGCCGCCATTCTGGCGCTCTGCCGCGAGCAGGATGGCGTGCTGGCGGTGACCGCGCGCGAGGCGGGTGTGATCGAGCGCGTGCCGGTTGCCTCCGGGGCCTGGGTTGAAGCCGGTGCCGAAGTGGCGGCGGTCGTGCGCGCCGACCGGCTCTGGTTCCGTGCCGACGGGATTCCGGCCGAATTGGGCCAGGTGCGCGACGGCCAGGCCGGCTTCGTCGAGCCGCTCACGGCGCGCGGCGAGCAGCCGCCCGCAACCGGGCACGTCGAGCTGGGCTTTGAGACCGACGACAAGGCGCGTATCCATCCGCTCTATCTCACTGCGGACACCTGGCCGGCCTGGGCCGGTCCGGGCCGGGCCAGCGTGTTGAGCGTGGCGGTCGCGGCGAGTGCGCCGGAGCAGATCGCACTGCCCGAAGCGTGCGTGGTCACGGACGGCTTGCGGCAGATCGTGTTCGTGCGCGACCCGCACGATGCGCAGCGCCTGTTCAAGCGCGAGGTCGCGCTCGGCGCAAGCGACGGCGACTGGGTGGCCGTCGAGGGCGTGACGGCCGGCGAGGCGGTGGTGCTGGACGGCGCGTACGAACTGAAGTTGGCCGCGCCCTCGGCCGGTGCCTCGCAGCGCGCGGCGGGGCATTTCCATGCGGACGGACAATTTCATGAAGGCGAGCACTGAAACACCCGGGAGAAACCCTCATGTTGAAACGACTGATTGATTTTTGCCTGGGCAATCCCTGGCTGACGCTGGGCGTCACCGTGATCGCGGTGACGTTGGCAATCACGACGGCACGGCGGCTGCCGGTGGATGTTTTCCCCGAGCTCAAGGTGCCGCGCGTGGTGGTTCAGACCGAAGCCGGCGGACTGACGGCCGAAGAGGTCGAACAGTTCATCACGGTGCCGGTCGAGTCCGCCATGAACGGCTTGCCCGGCGTGAAGGCGGTGCGCTCCTCGTCGGGCGGCGGACTCTCGTTCGTGTGGGTCGACTTCGACTGGGACACGGACCTCTACCGCGCGAGGCAGATCGTGGCGGAACGGCTCGGCACGGTGCGGGCCGCCCTGCCGGAGGGGGTGGAGCCCGAGATCACCCCGATTGTCTCTGTGACCGGCGAGATCATGCTGCTGGCGCTCACCAGCGCCGACGGCACGGTGTCGCCGCTGGAGCTGCGTCAGCTCGCCGAGTACGAGCTGCGCACCCGGCTGATGGCGATTCCCGGCATCGGCCAGGTGGTGGTGATCGGCGGGCGCCTGCCGGAGTTCCAAGTCAACGTCGCGCCGGAGCGGCTGGCCGCGTACGGCGTGACGCTCAACGACGTGATCGAGGCCGCCGCCGCGTCGCACACTATGGCGGGCGCGGGCTATCTCGCGAATGTCAAGGGACAGGAGATCCCGCTGCGCCAGACCGCCCGCGTCGAGACGATCGACGAGTTGCGGCGCGTGCGGGTGCCGGCCGGCGACGGGCGCGCGCTGCGCCTCGGCCAAGTGGCGGACGTGTCGCTCGGCGGCGCGCCGCGGCGCGGCTCGGCCGCTTATAACGGGCATGACGCGGTGGTGCTCTCGGTGCAAAAGGCGCCCGGCGGCAACACGCTCGCGCTGACCGACCGCATCGAGCAGGTGCTGGACGCCTTCGAGGCCGCCAGGCTGCCGGCCGGCGCGACGCTGCACCGCGACGCCTACCGGCAGGCCGACTTCATCCGGCTCTCGATCGACAACGGCGGCCGCATCGTGCGCGACGCCGCGATCATCGTGGTGCTTGTGCTGGGCCTGACGCTGCTGCGCGTGCGCACCACGCTGATCACGCTGCTGGCGATGCCGCTCTCCGTGGCGGCCGGCCTGCTCTGCTTCCCGGCGCTCGGCCTGGGCATCAACATCATGACGCTCGGCGGACTGGCCGTCGCTGTGGGCGACGCGGTGGACAACGCGATCATCTTTGTGGAACTCGCCTGGCGGCGGCTGGATGAGAACGCCCGCCGACCGCCGGATGCGCGTATGGCGCATGTGGCCGTGCTGCG